>JBJDXG010000239.1:0-11524 GCA_051866555.1 bacterium
GCTTTTATTAGACATTTACTTAAAGACTAAGTCAGGCTATCTTCTGCGGGCTGTCGGCAGCAATCCGATGCTGGTCACTACCCTGGCTAAGGAAAGCGGCAGAGTTAAAATCGTTGGCTTGATAATCTCTAATGGCTTGGTGGCTCTGTCAGGCAGTGTATTATGTCAGCAGCAGAGATTTTTTGAAATATCCATGGGAACAGGTACGATAGTTATCGGTTTGGCTACAGTAATTATCGGGACTAAGCTTTTCGGTCATTTGAATTTTCTCAAAGCAACCTCTGCCGTTATTGTGGGCTCAGTTGTTTATAAAGCCTGTGTGGCGCTGGCTATCTCTTTAGGCTTTGCAGCTATTGATATGAAGCTGATAACAGCGATTTTATTTTTAGCTATTTTGCTGTTGGGACAAAGGAGGCAGAGAAGCAATGCTGGAACTGATTAATATTGGCAAGCTTTATAATTGCGGAACGGTTAATGAGATTTGTTTATTTAAGGATTTCAGTCTTTCAATCGCTGATAAAAGCTTTGTTTCAGTGGTGGGCAGCAATGGTTCAGGCAAGACCTCCTTGCTTAATATTATCTGCGGGACTATTCCTATTGAGAAAGGAAAAATTATAATTAATGATTGTGACTTAACAGAGGAAAAGGAGTATATACGTTACCGCAATATTGGGCGGGTGTTTCAAAACCCGGTTTTGGGTACGTGTGCCAACATGACTATTTTAGAAAATATGTCTTTAGCGGATAATAAGGGCAAAAATTTTGCTTTGCAGTGGGGGACTGATAAGAAAAGGATAAGCTATTATCAGGAGCTGCTTAGCCAGCTTAACCTGGGGCTGGAGGATAAAATGCATGTTTTGGTCGGTTCTCTTTCCGGCGGGCAAAGACAGGCTATGGCTCTCTTGATGTCGACCATGACACCGATTGAATTTTTGATTTTGGATGAGCATACAGCCGCTCTGGACCCTAAAACAGCAGAGCTGATTATGGAGCTTACGGCGAAGCTGGTTCAGCAGAAGCAGCTGACAACTATTATGGTTACTCATAATCTGCGTTATGCCGTAGAATACGGCGATCGTCTTTTGATGATGCATGAAGGAAAAATTGTATTGGATAAACAGGGACAAGAAAAGCAAAAGACAACGGTTGATGATCTTTTAGCTCTATTTAATGAAATCAGTTTGGAGTGCGGTAATTAAACAGGAGGGTAAAATGGAAAGATGTCAAAAAATATTTGCGGCCCAAAAAGAAATTTATCCTGAAATTTTAAGCTTTATATTGCAGCAGGCTAAAGAAGCCGGCTTATCTGATTTGCTGACTTTACAGTTTGCGGTGGAAGAAATAGTTGTCAATATTATAAGCTATGCCTATCCTCCCGATGTTAATGGTGAGCTGGAGGTTGAATGCTGGGTTGAGCAGGAAAGATTTTATTTGCAGCTCAGTGATTGGGGAATAGAATTTAATCCTTTAAATGCGGTAAATAAACCGGCTGAAGCTTCACTGGAGGATATGCCTGTTGGCGGTCTGGGAATATTTTTAACGGCTAAGCTGCTTGATGATATGAATTATTCCCGAGCTGAGGAAAAGAATATATTGCAGTTGTCTTTTGCTCTTAATTAAGCGGATTGTATTGCTTTTAGCAGTACAGTCCTTTTTTTTCAGCAGTTTATTAAAAAAATGATTGACATCAGACTGTTTTTAGTTTAGAATTAGAGAAAACTAATCAAATTAATCGGAATTAAGGAGGGCGCATAATGACTAAAAAATATGCTTTTGAAACGCTGCAGGTGCATGGAGGTCAGGAGCCTGATCCAACTACTCTTTCTCGTGCAGTGCCTATTTATTTAACCAGTTCTTATGTTTTTAAAAATTCTGAGCATGGAGCTAATCTATTCGGTTTAAAAGAACCGGGTAATATTTATACCAGACTGATGAATCCAACGACTGATGTTTTGGAAAAGAGAGTGGCTGCTTTGGAAGGCGGAATAGGAGCTTTGGCTACTGCTTCCGGTTCAGCAGCGATTACATATGCTATTTTGAATATAGCCGGTGCTGGTGATGAGATCGTTTCCGCCAGCAGTCTTTATGGCGGGACTTATAATCTGTTTAAACATACTTTAGCTCGTTTGGGAATTAAGGTTAATTTTGTTGATTCAACTGATCCTGAGAATTTCAGAGCGGCTATCACTGAAAAGACGAAGGCGCTTTATGCTGAAACAATGGGCAATCCTAAGGTTAATGTTTTAGATATTGAAGCTGTGGCTAAAATTGCTCATGAAGCGGGAGTACCTTTAATTGTAGACAATACCGTACCTTCTCCTTATCTGGTTCGGCCAATTGAACATGGAGCAGATATAGTTGTTCATTCTGCTACCAAATATATCGGCGGTCATGGAACATCTTTAGGCGGCATTATCGTTGATTCCGGCAAATTCAAATGGGATAACGGCAAATTCCCGGAATTAACTGAGCCTGATCCAAGCTATCATGGAATCAGCTATACTAAGGATGTAGGGGAGGCTGCTTTTATTGTTAAGGCCAGAGTACAGATACTTAGAGATACCGGTGCCTGCATCAGTCCTTTTAATGCTTTTATGCTGCTGCAGGGCTTGGAAACCTTGTCTTTAAGAATGGAACGTCACTGTGCCAACGCTTTAAAAATTGCTGAATATCTGGAAAAGCATCCTAAAGTAGCCTGGGTTAATTATCCTGGACTCAGCAGCAATGAAAATCATGCTTTAGCTAAAAAATATCTGCATAACGGTTATGGCGCTTTATTTACCTTTGGTATTAAGGGCGGTCTGGAAGCCGGCGTTAAATTTATTGATTCGGTTAAATTATTCTCCTTGTTAGCTAATATCGGTGATGCGAAATCATTGATTATTCATCCGGCAAGTACAACACATCAGCAATTAAATGAAGAGGATCTGCTGTCCAGCGGTGTAACTAAGGATTTAATCAGATTATCTATTGGTATTGAAAATGTGGATGATTTGATTGCTGATTTAGACCAGGCTTTTGCTCAGGTTGATTAATAATAGTTAAAAGTAAAAGGTACTGTGCGATAAATTGTGCAGTACCTTTTTTATGAGCTTAAAATTTTTTCAAGTAGTGTTGCAGTCACATTTTAAAATCTCTGAAAAAGACAGTTGTTTTAATGGCGTTCTGTGGTAAAATAATAAAGGGATTATTCCGATTAAATTTTAATAAAAAAGGAAGTTTATCATGGACGAAGCAGAGATTAATAAAAAAAAGAAAAACGTGGCTTTATTATCTATCATTTCTAATTCATTTTTAGTGCTTATCAAGATAATAACCGGCTTTTTAATTGGCTCAGTCAGCATAATTTCGGAAGGAATGCATTCCGGACTCGATCTTTTAGCGGCGATAATTGCTTATTTTGCTGTTCATCTTTCCAGCAATCCTCCGGATTCTAAATATAACTTTGGCTATGGCAAAATTGAAAATATTTCCGGAGCAGCAGAAGCGGTGCTTATTTTTGCTGCGGCGGTTATGATTGTGATTGAAGCGGTAAAAAAGCTTATTAATCCTGTGCCGATAGAGCAGCTTGATTTAGGGATCGTAATCATGTTTGTTTCTATGCTGGTCAACTGGTTTGTTTCCAGCCGCTTGATGAAAACAGCTAAGGAAACTGATTCAGCCGCCTTAGAAGCTGATGCCTGGCATCTGCGTACTGATATTTATACCTCCCTGGGAGTTTTATTAGGCTTGCTTTTAATTCGCTTGACCGGAATTGCTCTTTTAGATCCTTTGTTTGCTTTAGGAGTGGCCTTTATCATCGCTAAGGTTTCCTATGGGTTAACTAAGGAAGCGGTTACAGATCTTTTGGACAGAAGGCTTAATGACGATGAAGAAGCTTTGATAAGAAAGATCATTGACCAAAATTGTCCCTGTTCGCAGCTGAATTTTCATAAATTGCGGACTCGTAAATCAGGCAAAGATAAATTTATTGATCTGCATTTGATGGTGCCGCCGCATTTTACAGTCGGACAGGCTCATGAAATGGCTCACTGCATTGAAAACAGCATTGCTGAAGCCATTGATAATGTAAGAGTTTTAATTCATATTGAGCCATATCTGGAAAATGAGAATAAAGAAAATCCTTCTGATAAATAATAAGCAAAGAATATAATGCAGGAGGGATTTTTATGGAATTAAAAGACAGCCGGACCAGGGTTAATTTAATGCGGGCCTTTGCCGGTGAAAGCCAGGCCAGAAACCGTTATACTATTGCTGCGAGTGAAGCTAAAAAGCAGGGCTTGCAGATCATTGAAAGCGTTTTTCTTTATACTGCTGATCAGGAAAGAGCTCATGCGGCTGAATTTTATAAAAGATTAAAGCCTTTAGCAGAAAGCAATATTGAGATAGCCGGGGGATATCCGGTTGATTATCATGATACTGCTTTAAAAATGCTGCAGTCAGCGGTAAAGAATGAAACTGAAGAATGGGATACGGTTTATAAGTCATTTGCTCAAACGGCAAAGGATGAAGGATTTACTGATATTGCCCGTCTTTTTGAATTAGTTGCAGCCGTAGAGAAGGTTCATGCAGATCGCTTTGCTTATTTTGCCAAGCTGATGCAGGAAGGAACCTTATTCAGCCGCACTAATGATGTTGAATGGCTGTGTGCTAATTGCGGCTATGTGCATCATGGAACTACTGCCCCTAAGGTTTGTCCTGTCTGTCAGCATGGTCAGGGATATTTTTCTTTATTTGAGAAGTCTTTATTTGAATAGAGGATTGCTTGAATTTTCGCTGAAAATATGCTATGATAACAATGAACAAAATAGAACAACCCCTTCGGGGCTGGGTGAAAATCCCGACCGGCGGTGAAAGCCCGTGAGCTGTTTTTAAACAGTTGATCTAGTGCAAATCTAGAGCCGACAGTACAGTCTGGATGAGAGAAGGGAGAACAAGAGTGAAGCATTGTGCTGTCCCAAAGGTTTTCCTTTGGGATTTTTTTATGCAAAAGGAGGTAATTGTGATGCAGTATATGCGTAAGGCTTTAGAGCTTGCTAAATTAGCGGAGGGAAGAACCAGTCCTAATCCTCTGGTAGGAGCTGTAGTGGTTAAGGATGGTCAGATTATCGGCCGCGGTTATCATCATCAGGCAGGAGGGCCTCATGCTGAGGTTTTTGCTTTGGAAGAGGCCGGAGAGGAAGCTTGCGGAGCTGAGCTTTATGTAACCTTGGAGCCCTGCTCTCATTATGGCAGAACACCTCCTTGCACTAAGAAGATCATTGAATCTCAAATAAAAAAAGTACATATTGCGAGGGTTGATCCTAATCCTCTGGTTGCAGGCAAGGGAATAGAGCAGCTGAAGGAAGCTGGCATTGAAGTTGAGGTCGGAATTTTAGAGGAAGAAGCCAGAAGGCTGAATGAGGTGTTTTTAAAATATATTGTGACTAAAAGACCTTTTGTTATTTTAAAAAGTGCTATGACCTTAGACGGCAAGATTGCGACTAAAGCCGGTGAATCGCGCTGGATTACGAATGAAGCTTCCCGCGCTTATGTGCATGAGCTGCGGGATAAGGTTGATGGAATTATGGTTGGTATCGGGACTGTTTTGGCTGATGATCCGGAATTGACGACCAGGCTTCATGACCGCGAGGGGAAAAATCCGCTGCGGATTATTGTGGATACGAAGGCCAGAATACCGCTGAGCGCTGCTGTCTGTGAGGTAAATGACAGTAAGCGTACTCTCCTTGTTGTCGGAGAAAGTGCTGAGCCAAATAAAATAGCAAAATTAAAAAAGCTTGGGGTAGAGATCTGTGCAGCTAAAGAAAAAAACGGTCAAATTGATCTGCCTGCTTTGCTGGATACTTTGGGAGAGCGGGAAATTACCAGTATTCTGCTTGAAGGAGGCAGTACCTTAAACGGCATGATGCTGGAGGAAAGATTGGTTGATAAGGTTTACTTTTTTTATGCTCCGAAAATTTTCGGCGGCTGGGATGCACCGTCAGCGATTGGCGGGGCAGGAATAGGCAGAATTGCTGAGGCTCCGGTAATTACTGATTATACCATTCAGCAGATTGAAAATGATATTTTAATGACCGGCTATCCTGTCTGGGAGGTAAAATAATGTTTACTGGAATTGTAGAAGAAATAGGACAGCTGGCGGCTGTTAAAAAGAGAACTGAGAGTATGCAGCTGGTTATCAAGGGCAGCAAGGTGCTTGAGGGCATTAACATTGGCGACAGCATTGCGGTAAATGGCATTTGTTTAACCGTTACTTCCTATACTGCCGATACCTTTACGGTTGATGTTATGCCGGAAACCTACCGCCGGACTACTCTTTATTTGCAGTCTGTCGGCAGTATGGTTAATCTGGAACGGGCCTTGACTCTGGAAACGCGTCTGGGAGGACACCTGGTCAGCGGCCATGTTGACGGCATAGGGAGTATTCACAGTATTAAAGCGGAAGAAAATGCGTTGTTGGTGAGGATTAAAACCGAGCCTGACATTTTATATTATATTGTGCCTAAGGGTTCTATAACTATTGAGGGCATCAGTTTAACGGTAGTTGCGGCTGATGAGATTTCCTTCACTGTTTCGCTGATTCCTCATACAGCTAAGGAAACTACTCTGGGTTATAAGAAAAATGGTGATAAGGTTAATTTGGAAGTGGATATCATTGCCCGCTATCTGGCTAAATTTGTTAAATTTTCTGCGTCAAATTCTTCTGGATCTTTGACTAAGGAGTTTTTATTAGAAAATGGTTTTTTATAAGGAGGTAAAAAAATGTGTTTTGCAACAGTAGAAGAAGCAATTGAAGAGATAAAACGAGGAAAAATGATCATTGTTGTTGATGATGAGGATCGGGAGAATGAAGGCGATCTTTTGATGGCGGCAGAAAAGGTGACTCCGGAGGCTATTAATTTTATGGCTACCTTTGGCAGAGGCTTGATTTGCTTTCCTTTGAATGGTCAAAGGCTTGATGAGCTGGAGCTGCCGGTGATGGTTACGAAGAATACTGAAAGCATGGAGACGGCTTTTACTGTTTCCATTGACGGTAAAAAGGGCGTAACTACCGGTATTTCAGCGGCTGACAGAGCTAATACTATTTTGACCTGCCTGGCTCCTCAGACTAAGCCTCATGATTTAGCGCGTCCCGGTCACGTTTTTCCTTTAAGAGCTAAGGACGGCGGTGTTTTAAAGAGAAGCGGACATACTGAGGCGGCCGTTGATTTGGCACGGCTTGCCGGATTTCAGCCGGCAGGAGTTATCTGTGAAATTATGAATGATGACGGTACTATGGCCCGAGTGCCGGAGCTGAAAAGCTTTGCTAAGAAGCATGATCTGAAGCTGATTACTGTAGCTTCTCTTATTCAGTACCGCAGAAAGACCGAAAAATTGGTACAGAGAGCCACCACTGTAAATATGCCGACTAAGTACGGCAATTTTATGGCTGTTGCTTATGAAGAGTATTTGACAGGTCAATGCCATGTAGCCCTGGTCAAGGGCGATGTTGCCGGCAAGAAAGATGTTCTGGTGCGGGTGCATTCAGAATGCTTGACCGGTGATGTTTTAGGCTCCCTGCGCTGTGACTGCGGAGATCAGCTGGCGGCTGCTTTAAAAATGATAGAAAAGGAAGGGCAGGGTGTTTTGCTTTATATGCGTCAGGAGGGACGCGGGATAGGGCTTTTGAATAAATTAAAGGCTTATCATCTGCAGGATGAGGGCATGGATACTGTCGAGGCGAATTTAGCTTTAGGCTTTCCGCCTGATTTAAGGGATTACGGTGCCGGAGCGCAAATTTTGGAGGATTTAGGACTTACCAGTATCAGGCTCCTGACTAATAATCCAAGAAAAATAGTTGGACTTGAAGGCTATGGACTGGATATTGTTGACCGGGTTCCGATTATTATTTCACCTAATGCAAACAACGAAGCTTATTTATCAACGAAAAAAAATAAGATGGGGCATTTACTAAAATAGGGGGAAGAAAAATGAGTTTAGAACAATTTGGCAAGAATTACGAAGAAAGAGTGGAAAAAGCTGTAGCAGCGATTAAACAGGGGAAAGGCATCTTATTAGTTGATGATGCTGACAGAGAAAATGAAGGGGATATTATTTTTGCCGCTGAAAAAATGACTGTCAAGGATATGGCTCTGATGATCAGAGAATGCAGCGGTATTGTTTGTTTATGCTTAACTCCTGAGATGGCTGAGAATTTGGAGCTGCCTTTAATGGTTAAGGATAATACCAGTAAATACGGGACAGCCTTTACTATTACTATTGAGGCGAAAGAAGGAGTTACTACAGGTGTTTCAGCGGCAGACAGAATTACAACTATTCAGGCGGCTATTAAGGATGGGGCAAAGCCGGAGGATTTATCACATCCCGGTCATGTATTTCCTTTGATAGCTAAAGCCGGCGGCGTGTTGGAGCGGGGCGGACATACAGAGGGCAGTGTTGATTTAGCTCGGCTTGCAGGCTGCAAACCGGCCGGAGTATTGTGTGAATTGACTAATGAAGACGGGACTATGGCTAAAATGCCTGAAATCACAGCTTTTGCTAAAAAGCATGGCATGACTGTTGTTTCAATTGAAGATATTTGTGAATACAGAAAGAATAAATGTTAGGAGGTAAAGATTATGGGAGTTAATTATGAAGGTAAATTATTAGGACAAGGGTTAAAATTTGCTATCGTAGCGGGAAGATTTAATGAATTTATCACCCAAAAATTAGTAGGTGGCGCATTTGATGCTTTAAGCCGTCACGGGGTAGAATATGAAGACATTGATCTTGCCTGGGTGCCTGGTGCATTTGAAATTCCGTTAATTGCTAAGAAATTAGTTAATACTAAGAAATATGATGCCGTTATTTGCCTGGGAGCGGTTATCAGGGGAGCTACCTCGCATTATGATTATGTTTGCAGTGAGGTTTCCAAAGGCATAGCTCAGGTTAGCCTGCAATCGGAAATTCCGGTGATGTTTGGGGTAGTTACTACGGAAAATATTAATCAGGCGGTAGAGAGAGCCGGTACTAAAGCAGGCAATAAAGGCTGGGATGCTGCTGTCGGTGCTTTGGAAATGGCTAATCTGATCAGAAATATTGCCGATGACAATAAATAAAATCAGGGGAGGAAAGAGGTATGAAGGTTTTACTGCTGAGCGATACTCATGGTGATTATGCTTTTTGGGAAAAGCTTGTGGAAAATAATTTTTGGTCTGCTGAGTTGATTATTCATGCCGGTGATGTAACCTATCATGGGCCGAGAAATGATTTGCCCCCTAATTATGCACCGAAAAAATTAATTGCAGCTTTAAATAATTCGCCGGTGCCTTTAATAATTGCTGCCGGGAATTGTGATGCTTATGTTGACCAGATGACCTTAGACTGGCCGCTTCAATCTCCTTATGTTTTCGTTTATCTGGAGGGAAAAAGGATTATAGTTAATCATGGTCATTTATTGGATGAGCAGGAAAAACGTGATTTAGCTAAAAAATATAAAGCGGATTTCTTTATTACCGGACATACCCATATTCCTGTTTTAGAACGAACTGATGGAGTAGTGTATATTAATCCGGGCAGTACCTCTATCAGCAAACGGGAGGATAAGCTTCCGACCTGTGCTTTATTGGAGGACAAGCTGGTTACTTTGCTTAATTTACAGACTGGTGCTGTGTTAGAAACTTTGAGTTTATAATCGGATAAAAGAAGGGAAGAGTTTTTTGATGAATGATTATGCTGTCAGAGCTGTAGCCTGTGACGGGAAGATTAGAATTTTAGCAGCAGTAACGACTAATACAGTAGAAGAGGCGAGAAGACGTCATGATTTATCTCCGGTAGCTTCGGCCGCTTTAGGCAGGGTGCTGACTGCCGGTTCTCTTCTTGGACTTACTTTAAAGGGTGAAGACCTGATCACTATGCGCATAGACGGTGATGGAGCGTTAGGCAGAATTATTGCTGACTGTAATGCTAACGGAGAGGTGCGCGGTTATGTGGATAATCCCCATGTTTTTCTGCCGCTCAATGATAAAGGAAAGCTGGCAGTAGGAGAGGCTGTCGGTCAGGGAATGCTTTATCTTACCAAGGATTTGGGGTTAAAAGAATCTGGGAGCAAACAGACGGCAAAGTAGATATTTTTGTTGCCGGTATTGGAACCGGCGGAACTATCACTGGTGTTGGGGAATATCTGAAGGAAAAAAATCCAAATGTAAAGATTATTGCTGTTGAACCGGCAGGCAGTCCTGTTCTTTCACAGGGCAAACCGGGGGCACATAAGATTCAGGGAATCGGCGCCGGCTTTGTGCCTGATGTTTTGAATACTAAGATTTATGATGAAATTATTACTATTGAAAATGAAGATGCGTTTGCAGAGGGCAGAACCTTTGCTGTAAGCGAAGGAATTTTAGTCGGTATTTCTTCTGGAGCTGCTTTAAAGGCTGCTTCTATCTTAGCAGAAAGACCGGAAAATGCAGGCAAGAATATAGTGGCCCTTCTTCCTGATTCCGGTGACAGATATCTGTCTACTGCACTGTTCAGCAAATAATTTTAAGAAGCTTTGTCAATTGCTCAAAAGAAGGTGAAGTGATGCAGGGATTTGCTTGTATTGGCAAGGGCGAGAAGCCGTTGACTGATGATATTTTGCAAAAGGCGGGAGTGACCGCCTTTTGTGCTTATAATAAGGCTTCTGCTATGGCCAGGGCGGCTGAAATTATTTCTCAGGAAAATGACGACTGCTTATGCAAGGTCCCTTTTTCCAATACTATTGAGGCTCAGCAATGGGGCAGTCAGATAAGCATAAGCTCTATAGACAATTCGGTATTTATCAGTAGTTCAGCGGCTGATAAGCTGGAGACTCTAAACTGTTTGCGGGAATGGAATCTGGAATCTGGTCCGGTGCGAGAGGTACTTTTAGCTGTCAGAGAGCTTGCAGAAGCCAATAAAGCTCCTGTTCTTAATTTAAATGGACCTTTTTCTGTTTTGAGTATGCTGACTTCAGCCAGTGAACTGTATCGCGGTTTAAAACGCCAGCCTGAACTGGTTAAAAATCTTTGTGCTGTAATTATTGAGCAGTTGGTGAGCTATGCCAGGGAAGCTGTAAAAAATGGAGCAGTGATCATATCATATGCAGATTCAGTGATCGTGCCGGGACTTATTTCACCGAAGCTTTGCTCGGAAATATGTGCGCCGATTACTTTGCAGGCTATAAAAAATATTGCTGCGGCAGTTAAGAACATAACGGTTCATGTATGCAGCAGAACGATGGGGATAATCAGGGATATGCCGTCATATCAGATTATAGAAGCTGATGCTGCGGGTATGAAATATGGTGAGGCAGTGCTGCAAATACCTGGTCCAACAGAAGAAAAAAGAATTGTGGTTAATGGCTGTCTGCAGCAGTCGGGGAGGAGGCTGGAGCGGGGATTTATCCGTTTCATGCAGTATTGAATTTAATTTATTAGGCAGTGGAATATTTGATTAATATGTGGTAGGGGGAAGAGTAAATGTCAAGTAATAAGGAAGAATTATTGGGAAAGATTGCTGAGGCAGT
>JBJDXG010000240.1:0-11487 GCA_051866555.1 bacterium
TGCCTTTGGACTCTGTTCACAGAGCATGGAATACCTCTGTCAGATAACTCTCTTTGAATTTTTATGGCACCGTAGCGTTTCCTAAATTCTGTATAAACAGATAAGACTTGAGTGCTAAATTTATTGTATTCCTGCTCTCTTTGAGATGGCTTATGGTTAATTACAGCATAGTATGTGCTTCTCGGGAACTTAAGAACCTTGCACATTTGTTTTACAGTATATTTATTACGATAAGTCTGAATAAAGGACACGTATTCAGCTATTGATTTTTGGCGAATATGGCAGTAGCTTTTTTTAATATTTCATTTTCGATTTCAAGCTCTTTCATTTTTTTGCAGATCCTTATATTCCTTGATTGAAATGGTCTCTGTTTCAGATACCTGTACCGGTGACAGGTTCTTAATCCAAGTAGAAATTGTGCCTTTCGGAATGCCATATTCGCGAGATAATTCAGATATACCTTTGTCAGCCAGATTGTGCAAATCAACAATCTGTTGTTTAAATTCTTTGGTGTAACTTCTTTGATTTTTTGCCATAGTGTTGAACTCCTTTTTTATTGATTATAAATCGTTCAGCATTTCGTGTCCATAGTTATATCTTAACACCAATTATTTATACCACTCATTTAACTCAAAAGCAATGAAAGTACTTTAGGTCTTGCGCCTTTTTCATATTTAAAACTTAGTGCATGTCTGATAATTTCTGGTAAATAATATTTATCATTATCCACTTTTAAATATCCTTCTTGCTTCATAATCTTTTCTTCTACTGAAGATAAGTTAAACGTATCACTATAAAATGGAAGCTTCTTCTGTTCAAATGTTCCATCTGCTAATTTTTCTAAAATAGGTTTCAAAGCACTGATTTCTTGTTTTATCTCGTCTATTTTTTCAATTGAACAACTTGGAACCGCTTTTCTAATTTCTGCTGGCATAATATATCTATCATCATAACTTTTACGCCCGTTATCCTCTGTTGCATAATTCAAGAACCTAATTATATCTCTTGCCTGTAGCTGACCATTAAAGTCTGATAATGCTGCTAAAATCCATCGTGATGAATAAGCTTCATTAGATGACACTTTACCAAGTTTCAATCCCCACAATTTTACTAAATATTTATCAATTATATCCATTGATGCCTTCTCTATTGCTATATTTTCCTCATAAAATCCTTCTACAGCTTGGTTTACTAACCAAATTACTAATCTCTGTGCTTCAGTTTTTGACCAATTTAATTCTACAGACTTATACAAAGAATAAAATTGTTCAAAATTTACATCTATTACATTTCTAGCTATGTCTTTTCGTAAAAAAACAATACAACCTATATTTTGACATCTGACTTTTAAATCATTTAATACGCCCTGTATCAAAGCCATTATAGCATTTTTTTCATTTTTGGATGATAATGTATCTTTAAATATTTCTTCCAATCCATCAACTAAAAAAACAACTTTTTTTCCCTTATTTTGAAGATATTTATCCATTTCCATAAGAGAATTTATTTTTTCATTCTTTATTATCATTAAGCTTTTCCAAAAATTTTTCCATTCATCGTCATCATGTTCTTGTTTTATAAATTTTTTTACCTTATCTACATCATCTAGCCAAATCGACGGACTAAAAATATCTTCTTCTAAATCATCATTTATATTACATATAGCTTCTTGTAATATCAAACTAATGTCCCCAGAATTCGTTGGTGCAAATAAAGGTACAAGGTAAGTCTCTGATTTCTTATTTGATCCGTTCATTTTATAGCAAAAAATTTCCCAATATTTATCTTGTAACAATTCTCGATATAAAAATGTCTTTCCTGCTCCTTTTGCTCCTAGTACCACTGTATTTGGAACCATATTAGTAAATTTTTTAATCAAATTATTTATTGGCTGAGTAAGTAAAACATTAAATTGAATGTTTTCTTCCGCTGTAATTTGACTATTTGCAAGAATATGTATTTTTTTTATTACTTCTTCTCTATTAAATTCTTTAGAATCAACTACCTTATCTTCAAAATAATTATTTTTAACTAGAGCATAAATACTTTTATAATATTCTCTCCCTTCTAAACATTCCATTATCTGTTCTAATGTTTCTAAATGAACCAGTTCACTAGCAAACGCCAATTCTGTAAGCAAATTATCTGTCCATTGTTTTTCCACATCTGTTTCCGTCTTATCAT
This sequence comes from bacterium, assembly GCA_051866555.1. Lineage (GTDB taxonomy): Bacteria > Bacillota > JBJDXG01 > JBJDXG01 > JBJDXG01 > JBJDXG01. The sequence continues at coordinate 2,185 of JBJDXG010000240.1, forward strand.
AAATAGATAGCAAATTACTTATAATTTCAGATGAATCAAACCCTCTCTGAACCATTGATAAAAAAATTTCCGGTAATAAAATATTTTCGTTTAAAGGAAAACCTTTTAATATTTGTTTTAAAAGTAATTCTGTCCCTTTAATAGATTGATAAGAAGTAGATGTTACAATATATTTTTTTACTCTAGGATCAAATAATATCGGAGCAGAAAATTCACTAATTCCAGCACGTAAATCCACCAAAACTGCACTAACCCCTAATTTTTTCCCTAATTTTGAAAGAACTTCTGCGATTATATATTTTTTATTATATCCTTCCACAATATTTTCTGGACTAGAATACATATCCAATAACTGATTAATATAACGATAAGTTGGCAATACTATATGCTCTACTTCAACAGTTTCTGTCACAATCTTCAGAGAAGCAGTTCCAATTTCACCTATAACCAGTTCAATTATTTCCTCTATATCATCTACATTATGTATAACTTCTAATAAATCCAAATAACTAAATGCTTCATCTGAATTATCCAACAGCCATGTAATTCCTGGTGCTTCAATATCAGAATCAACAATTAAAAGTTTTTTATCATTCATTATGGATGACCAAGCTTTTGCAAAAGCAAGAAGAGAAAGTGTTCTTCCTACACCGCCTTTATATGAATGAAATGCTATAACTGGTACATCCTCTAATTTTTCACATGTCATTTTTTCATAATAAGCAGATTCATGATATAGTATATTACTAAAAAGAGGAATAATTGAACTCTTCCTCATAATTTCAGACTCCTCAAAAAAAACATCTAAATATTTTCCATTTAAATCTAATATTATTTTTTTTTCTTCCAGATTAAAATTATTTCCTAAAATCTGTTTTAAAACTTGTTGAGCTTGTTCCTTTTTTCCCTTATTCTGTATATAAATAAATATTTCTTGAGAATATACTTCAATATTACCAATCACATTTTTCCATTCATTAATATTCTTGTATAAGCAACGTTCAACATCTTTCCATGTATAAAGTTTCATAATTTATATCCTCTCCCCTATCCATTTCGCAATTTTTAATAATTCTTTTTCAAATTCATTTTCTTTAGTATCTTCACCTTTATTAATACCAATTCCATATCTACATAATTGATGAAATTCTTCAATTGTTACCATATCATGATGTCTCGTTTGTAATCTAGGAAATTTAAATGTACCAGTTTGTCGCAATTCTTTTAAAAGCTTATCTAAATTATGGCTTTTAATTATATTACTCCTTCTATCATCATTATTATAAATTATTTTTTTGGGATTAGGTTCATTCCATTGATCTAATAAAAGACCTTTTAATCCACACTCAACACAATATGTCAATAATAATAGTCTACTCTTAACCGGTGCTTTTATCCCAGATAATAACTTATATGTATGATAATGTTTTCTATAACCACACTGATAATCCTTTTTATCTGCAAGTATCATTTTTCCTCCCACATTATCACTTATATTATTATATCCTTATTTCTCATATTAATACTTATTTTATTAAATATAAAAAAACAATCCTTTCTTAAATTCCGATTAATACTATTTTTTCATGAATTAATTCTCATTTTATAACAAAATTATACCTTATTAGCTACTACTGTTACAATATTATAACACTTTAAAAAATGTATAAAAAAAGAGAAATCCCTGTTTTCTATAAACAGGGATTTCTCTTTTTTAACATATGGCTGCCATTCTACGCTATTCTTACATAACTCTGCACATTTATACTACTAACTAATATAAAAATAGTACAAATTTATATATTTAGTATAAATGCCCGTCCTCAAGCCCTCATAAATACTGCATTTTATTTATCAACAGGCTTCATTGTCGGGAATAAGATAACATCCCTGATAGAAGGCGCATCGGTAAGCAGCATGATAAGACGGTCTATTCCTATTCCCAGACCTCCGGCAGGCGGCATACCATATTCCAAAGCACGAATAAAATCATAATCGATCATCTGTGCTTCCTCGTCACCCTTTTCTCTTTGTTCCATCTGCTTAATAAATCTTTCCTTCTGATCAACCGGATCATTCAGCTCTGAATAAGCATTAGCCAGCTCCCTGCCTGTTGCGTACAGCTCAAAGCGGGAGGTCATAGTCGGATCATCCTTTTTCCGCTTAGTCAGAGGAGAAATTTCAATCGGATAATCAGTGATAAAAGTAGGGTCAACTATCTTCCCTTCAACAAATTCCTCAAACAGCTCATTAACAATCAAAGGCTTTTCCAAATCTTTATCCAGCTCCAGACCGCGTTTAGCTGCTTCCTGCCATAATTCCTCCTGGCTTAACTGATAAACATCTATATCAGTATATTCCTTAACCGCATCAAACATAGTCAAACGTCTGAACGGCGGAGCCAGGTTTACAGCTTGTCCCTGATAAGTAATAGAGGTTGTGCCCAAAACCTCTTTAGCCGCTGTGGCAATAAGATTTTCGGTAATTTCCATCATGCCCTCTAAATCACTGTAAGCTTCATAAAGTTCCATCATAGTGAATTCAGGATTATGGCGAGTAGACATTCCTTCATTTCTGAAGTTTCTGTTGATCTCATATACCTTTTCCAAGCCGCCGACTAAAAGTCTCTTCAGATAAAGCTCCGGCGCAATACGCATATATAGATTCATATTCAAAGTATTATGAAAAGTAATAAAAGGACGGGCTGAAGCTCCTCCGGCAATCGGCTGCAGCATTGGAGTTTCCACCTCTAAAAAGTCACGTTCATCCAGGAAACGACGGATAGACTTAATAATCCGGCTCCTTTTCAAAAATAAATCTCTTGATTCATGATTCACAATTAAATCAACATAACGCTGACGATATTTCATTTCCTGATCCTTCAAGCCATGAAATTTTTCCGGCAGCGGACGAAGAGACTTGGAAAGAACCGTAAAATCATTGATCTTTAAAGATATTTCGCCTCTTTTAGTCCTGAATATCTCTCCTTTTACCCCAATAATATCACCTATATCGAGATTATGCTTAAAAATTTCATAAGCCTCATCAGTTAAATGATCCTTGCGCACATAAATCTGAATTTGTCCTGTACGGTCCTGTAAATGAGCAAAACCGGCTTTGCCCTGCTTACGGATAGACATCAGCCGTCCTGCAATACTGGCTTCCTTACCTTCCAAACTTTCAAAATTGTCCTTAATTTCCTGAGCCTGATGCGTTCTTACATATTTTTCACCAAAAGGATCAATTCCCTTAGCTCTCAATTCATCCATCTTTTTATAACGGAACTTGATCATCTCATTTAAATCTTCTTGAGTTAACTCTCTTTCTTCTTCAGCCATTTCTAATCCTCCCCCAGACTATTGCTATTTCTTAATCCCTAAAATTTTAAACTTTATTACTCCTGCCGGAACCTGTACTTCGACAATATCCCCAATTTGATGACCCAGAAGAGCATTTCCTACCGGTGACTGATTAGAAATTTTATTAGCTGACGGATCTGCCTCTGCCGAACCAACAATAGTGTATTCCTCTTCATCATCAAATTCCAAATCATTTACTTTAACTATCGAGCCTATGCTTACAGTTTTATCGTCTAAATCGCCATGGTCGATAATCTTGGCACTGCGCAGCATCTTTTCAATTTCTGCGATCTCACCTTCAATAAAAGCCTGCTCATTTTTAGCATCCTCATATTCTGAGTTTTCACTGATATCTCCAAAGCTGCGAGCCTCTTTAATTCTTTCGGCAACTTCATTTCTTCTGACTGTTCTCAGATGCTCCAGCTTTTCTTCTAATTTTTTCAATCCCTCTTGTGTTAAAAAAGTCTCTTTCTCCAAACTAATTCTCTCCTTTTATAATTAGTTACTTAAAAATATTTACATAAAAAAGAGAAGGCAAAATACCTGTTTTTATACCTTCTCATATGGTTCCTTTTTCATTTAACGTTAATTATAAACCAGTACCCTTTTTTTGTCAAGATTTTAAATATGGTAATGCATAAAACCATATTTTTCCGCTAAGCTGTTGAGCTTCTTAACCTTACCGACAGACAGAGCTTCGCCCTGCAAGGAAAGACCACATTCAGCGGCTGCACTGAGAATAAGTGCTTCCTTAAAGCCCCACTCGCCAAAATCAGGCGGCCTGAATCTCAGCTCATCCAGTATTATATCCCCGGAGACATTACAAATATCAGTCGTAAGATTAACTGCTGTACCCGTCTTTTGCAGCAGTTCTTCAGCCATTTCTCTTAAAAATTTTTCCTCAGCTCCGGCCAAAGTCAAATATTTTACCTTCTCAGCCAAAATCAAAGTGCAGGTGCGGGCTAAATTGCCCTCTAAACAGCTGACAACAAATTTTAATTTACCATAATTATTTCCCTTAGCCTTTACCTCTTCTGCTACATCGTGCAGCACCCTGACCGCACCGTAATTCAGTCCGGCAGTAAGCGGTATTGGCAGTTCATTTTTCAATTCTTCTCCCAAGCCATACCAGCCGGGATTAAAGCCTATAATACTCGCTCCGCGTTTTCCAGCCCTTAAACAAGTCCTTCTGACAGCCGCTAAATCAGGCGAACAGGTATATTTATATCCCCTGACCTTGACAGCCGAAAGCTCCTTAAACTCCAGCCTCTTACCCCAGTATATCCCCGGTAAAAATCTGTATTTTGCCGGTTCTATAAAAGCAAATTCATTCATCAGCATCTTTCCTTTTTGCTATTCTATGCCGGAATAAATTTTTTATGTGCTGAAATAAAAAATTCTCCTCCCTTAGCTTTCCCTGAAAGCAGGAAAGCTGTCACGATAATTCTGAAAGACCTGCAAGATCTCCTCCTTAGTCAGGCACTGATTGATTTCATTCCTGAGCTGAGCCGAGCCGGGCAGACCTTTAGTATACCAGGAGCCATATTTTCTCATCTCCTGCACAGCAACTCTTTCGCCCTTCAGCTGATACAATAAAGCAAAATGATGCAGCATGACCTCATAACGCTCATTAAAATCAGGCAAAGGGGGAAGACAGCCTGTCTCCAAATAAGCTATAACAGACGATAAAAGCCAGGGATTGCCCAGACAGCCACGTCCCACCATCACTCCGTCACAGCCGGTTTCCTGCATCATCCTGACCGCATCCTCCGGCACCATGATATCTCCGTTGCCGATAACCGGAATACTGACATTTTCCTTCACCTGCCTGATAATATCCCAGTCAGCCTTTCCCGCATAAAACTGTTCTCTAGTTCTGCCATGAACAGCCAGAGCCGCAGCGCCGTTTTCTTCCGCTATTCGGGCCAGTTCTACCGCATTGACCGATTTTTCATTCCAGCCCTTGCGCATTTTAACCGTTACCGGCACCTTAACCGCTTTAACCACCGCCTTTATGATTTCTCCGGCCAAAGGCAGGTTGCGCATTAAATCAGAGCCTTCATGATTTTTCACTACCTTGGCTACCGGACAGCCCATATTGATATCTAAAATATCAGTCCCGCTTTCCTCTACCAAAACCGCAGCCCGCGCCATAGTCTCCGGGTCATTGCCGAATATCTGAATAGAAACAGGCCTCTCCCGAGCGTCAATGAGCAGCATCTCCTTTGTCTTTGAATTATTAAATATCAGTCCCTTGCTGCTGACCATCTCGGCACAGACCAGACCGCAGCCAAATTCCTTGGCTATTTTCCGAAAAGCAAAATCAGTGACTCCGGCCATAGGTGCCAAAACAACCGGATTAGCCAGAGTAATATTGCCTATTTTAATTGTTCTTTTCATAAATAATCCTTAATCCTTCCAAAGTTAAAAATTGGTCCACCTTATCAATAGTATTCGTTTCCTCCTTCAACAGCTCAGCCAAACCTCCGGTAGCAATCACCAGGGCTTCCGGTTCACCCATCTCCTTTTTCATTCTTTTGACTATCTCATTAACCTGTCCAATATAGCCGTAAATAATTCCCGACTGCATACTGGAAACAGTATTGCGTCCAATCACCTGAGACGGCTTGACCAGCTCGATCCGCGGCAGCTTAGCCGCCTTCTTAAACAAGGCCTCGGTAGCAATGCCAATGCCCGGAGTAATCGCTCCCCCTAAGTATTCTCCTTTAGCCGACAAAGCGCAAAAGGTAGTCGCCGTACCAAAATCAACGATAACCGCAGGCCCGCCGTAAAGCTCATTCACCGCAACTGCATTGACGATTCTGTCCGCTCCCACCTCCCGGGGATTCTCATACTTTATTTTCAAACCGGTCTTAATCCCCGGACCAATAACCATCGGCACCAGGCCAAAATATTCCCGGCAGACTCTTTCCAGAGTCATCATCAAAGGAGGCACTACCGAAGAAATAATGATTCCCTTGATATCCTCCATCTGAAAATGATAATTCTTTTTATAAGTAAACAGATCATGCAAAAGCATACCGTATTCGTCAGAAGTTTTTCTCCTGTCCGTTGAAATCCGCCAATTAATTACCAACTTATTTTCCTGATAAATTCCCAATACTATATTAGTATTGCCTACATCCATTACTAAGATCACAATAAGTCCTCCTGTTAATCCTAAGTTTTCTTCTTTCAGCATTATACCATAAAGTACAAAGCAGATTGTGATTTTATTTTTTTTTTGCTATAATTTTGATAAAATTATGATTGAGAAGGATGATGATAAATAATGTTGTCTATTAATAATCCGGAATATATCAATAAATTATTAGCCGAACACAGCTATATCAGCGATATGCAGATTGACACCGTGCTTTATCTGATGCTTAACTTAAAAAAGCCGCTCTTAATAGAGGGGGAAGCCGGAGTCGGGAAAACTGAAATAGCCAAGGTGCTGGCTCAGGCTTTAGATGCTGAGCTGATCAGATTACAGTGCTATTCCGGAATTGATGAAAATAAAGCCCTATACGAATGGAATTACCAAAAGCAGCTGCTTTCTATCCAATTAAAAGAAGACCTGAAGGAAAAAGATCTTTTCTCCCGGGAATACCTGCTGGCAAGACCGCTGCTGAAGGCTCTGACCAATGAAAAAAGAACCGTGCTTTTAATCGATGAGATAGACAAGGTTGAAGAAGAATTTGAAGCCTTTCTACTGGAAATACTGTCTGATTTTCAGGTCTCCATTCCTGAATACGGCACAGTAGCAGCCAATCAAAGGCCTATCGTTATTTTAACCAGCAACAGCACCCGCAATCTCTCTGATGCACTGAAAAGGCGCTGTCTTTACCTCTATTTAGAATACCCGGAACCGGAAAAGGAAAAAGCAATTATTACCGCTAAAGTACCGGATATAGAAACAAAATTAGCCGAGCAGATAGTCTCAGCCGTTAAAAAAATACGCCAGCAATTAAAAATCAAGAAAAAGCCGTCCATATCTGAAACAATCGACTGGGCCGAAGCTTTGCTTACCTTAGGGGCCAAGGAATTAACCGCTGAATTTATTGAGCAGACTACCTCCGCTCTATTTAAATTTCAGCAGGATTATAAGGCTTTTACCAGCAAAGGAGGAGCAGAATGGCTGTTGAAGGAGGAGTAAATTCTTTTACGGAACAGTTTCTGGAATTTATTCAGCTGCTGCGCAAGGAAGGCTTTAAAATCAGCATTTCAGATATTACAGAGGCCTTGTCTGCTTTGCAGAATAACCTGAATTTAAGTGACCGTACCAAGGTAAAATACGCCTTATCGGCTCTTTTAACCGGCAGCTATGAGGAAATAAAAAGATTTTCCTATCTTTTTGACCTTTTCTTTCAAAGCAAAGATAAACGGGAATCAACTGCCGCCAAAATCCAGCAGGAAAAAGAAGATGAAGCTGTAATCAAGGCTGAACAGAGCCTCTTTAATCAAACCTGGAGTCAGGCATCACACAGTCTGTTTACCAAGTCCCAGCTTCTGCCGACAGAATCGATCCAGATTTACGTTAAGCTGCCTCCGGTCTTAAAAAAACAGATCAAGCTGCAGTTAAACCGGGCAGCAGTTCGGGGACAGGACTTAGGTGTTGTCAGTGCTGAAGTGATCCAATTTTTGCAGGACTGGGAGGAAGAAAGATTAGCCAAACAGGTAAATGCAGAAACTAAAAGCATCTGGGCAGAAATAAGCGGAGAAATAGCTCCGGCAGAATACAATTTGCGCAACACCGACTTAGGGCAGTTGCGTGATGATGACCTGGAAAAAATGCAGCGCTATCTCAGCGATTTAGCCAAAAAGCTGGCTGTTCTGGTTTCTAAGCGTCTGAAAATATCAGCCAGAAGAAAAAGGCTTGACCTAAGACGCACTATTCGCAAAAATCTCAGCTATGGCGGAAGCATTTTTCAGCTTGTCTATCAGGCGGAGAAAATCAACCGGCCTAAGGTTACTCTCTTTTGCGATGTCTCAGGCTCTATGTCGACCTATTCCTTATTCACTTTGCAATTTCTCTATGGCCTGCAGCAGGTAATAGAAAAAATAGAAAGCTTTCTTTTTGGAACCGATCTGGAATATTTATCGCATTACTTTGAAGATAAAAGCCGGGATTTCCAGCAGACCTCACGTCTTATCCGGGAAAACAGCATGCAGTGGCGGGGAGGAACAGCACTGGGTTCTTCACTCAGCACCTTCTTCCGCCGTTATTCCGATATGGTTGACCAAAAGACTACTGTACTGTTAATCAGTGACGGAGCAACCAGAGATACAGAAGCAGCCATGGTTTACCTGGAACGGTTGCAGGAGCAGTGCAAATCACTTATCTGGCTCAATCCCAAGCCTAAGGCCGAATGGGAAAATTCAGCCAGCAAAATATTTGCCCAAAAGTTTTCCATGTACGAATGCCGCAGCATTAAGCAATTAGAAGAGGTTATCAGTGATATTCTTTAATAAAAAAATTATAATATGCTCCATTCTAATCAATTTACTGCTTATATTTATTCACGCTCCCAGGTTGGGAGCGACAATCAGCGAATGGTTTGATGTCAGCGGCAGATAAATTTCAATCCACGCTCCCAGTGTTGGGAGCGACCTGTGGAACGGCTAAAGATAATTCCTCTTTCATAATTTCAATCCACGCTCCCAGTGTTGGGAGCGACTATGTGATTGTGTCTTGTCACCTTTATAATCACTATTTCAATCCACGCTCCCAGTGTTGGGAGCGACTGTTGCTCCGGCTGTGTTCGATTTGGTCACAATCGATTTCAATCCACGCTCCCAGTGTTGGGAGCGACGGTATCCCTAAACATCGGCGCCAGTCTATCTTTCATTTCAATCCACGCTCCCAGTGTTGGGAGCGACCTGTTTATACGGGATTTCGGCGTAAAGCCTATCACTAGATTTCAATCCACGCTCCCAGTGT
>JBJDXG010000241.1:0-2637 GCA_051866555.1 bacterium
CTCCATGGTGCCCCAAATTAGTCTCCGGAGTAATGCCTTTAATATCAGGCTTGCCTACATAAATAGCATCAATATATGCAAAGAAAGTATATGGCAGATCACGTGCTATTTCTTCTTGGAATGCTTTATAATATTTCATTCTTTCCTCTTTAACATCGGTTTCTCTGGCTTTTTGCAAAAGCTCATCTACCTTAGGATTGGAATATGCACTGTAATTAGATGCCTTATCTGTACCAAATACCTTGTAAGTATGATCATCAGGGTCAAATGGACTGCCCCAGCCGATAAGAAATGCTTCCTGATTATCCCAATCAATTTGCGGTTTAACTTCAACTCTCATATCAACACCAATTTTTTTGAACTGCTGAGCACAGATATTCGCCATATCAACTCTTACCTGGTCGCCTTCCTTGCAGTTTATAACAAAGGATAACTTGGTGCCGTTTTTAGCATAAATGCCGTCTGCTCCTTTTTTCCAGCCAGCCTTTTGCAGCTCTGCTTCAGCTTTAGCCGGATCATAAGCAAACTTAGGCATATCAGGATCATTATAATCCCCTCTTTGAATAGGTGAATAAGCAATCTCACCATGTCCTAACAATACAGTATCTAAAATAGCCTGTCTGTCTACCGCATAGCTTAAAATATTAGGCAGTTCACGATTATTCTTAAACAACGGATTATTGAAATTATAAAGAATACCTCTGTAATCAGCTGTTTTCATGATATACACCTGGAAGTTTTTATTATTCTCAAATTGAGCCAAATCATGCGGAGTTATTTGAGCAAAATCAAGCTCTCCTGATTTTAACTGCAAAGCTCTCGCTTTAGTATCCTCTACAATTTTAAAAATAATTTTATCCAATCCCGGTTTACCGTTATAAAAATCATCAAAAGCTACCATATTAATACTTTGTCCTTTATCCCAGCTTTCAAGTTTAAAAGGACCTGTACCAACAGGTTTAAAATTCCATTCATCAGTTGCCAGATCTTTACCTTCTAATAAATGCTTAGGAATTAAACCAATCGTCAAATAATCCAGCATAGCTACGTTAGGACGTGCCAGGGTTATTTTCACAGTTAAAGGATCAGTTACTTCAATTTTAGTAATATCCTCATAATTAGAAGCAATTTCTGATTGATTATCAGGATTCATAATCGATTCCAGAGTAAACTTTACGTCCTCTGCTGTACATTTTTCTCCATCATGCCATTTTACATCATCGCGCAGATGGAAGGTATAAGTGTTAGTCGCTTTATCAAGCTCCCAGCTTTCAGCAATCCCCGGAACAACATTATTATCCTTATCATGAGCAGTCAGACCGGAAAATAATAAAGAGTTGATCTCACCATGCTCATACAAGGCCGGGTTGATACTGCTGTAATCCCCGCTGCCATAAACCATGACTTTTTCCTGCGCAGAATTTTTTTCTCCCCCTCCACAGCCAGTCAAAATACCTAATGACAAAAAGAATACCATAACTAATACCAAATACTTTTTCATTTCTTTCCCTCCTACAAATTACTGAATTCCTTGTTATTGGATTTCCTTATATAATCCCCTAGATTGGTAATACAAACTAAGGTAATTACCAAAAAGATACCAGGTATTAAAATAATCCACCAATAATTAGAAAGAAGCGCTTTCTCAGCTAAAGAAAGCATGCTGCCCCAGGAAATAATTTCAATCGGCAGACCAATACCCAAAAAGCTAAGAGTAGATTCAGTCGCAATAGCTGAACCAATATTAATAACTACCATAAACATTATGGCTGAAATAAAGTTCGGCAATAAATGCCATCTTAATATATAGAAAAAGCCTGCTCCCGTAAACTTAGCCGCCAAAATATATTCACTGTTCCTGATCTGCCTTACTTCACTGCGAACGATCTTGGCAATATTCATCCAGCTGGTTAAGCCTATAACTAAAGATATCGACCAGGGATTAGCCTGTCCTATCATCGCCTGCAGAAAAATAATAAGCAAAATAGAAGGTACTGACAATAAAATCTCTGTAAAACGCATTAAAACATCATCCACAGCGTCATTGCTTAAGCCGCTGATACTGCCGTAAACAACAGCTATAAGTGTCGTGATAACAGTTGAAAATATGCCGATAAAGAGAGAAATTCTCCCTCCATACCAAATCATAGAAAAAATATCGCGTCCTAAAGAATCGGTACCAAAATAGAATTCATGATTCGGACTTACATTAACATGAGACAGATCCATATAAACCGGATCATGGTTCATTACCAAGTCAGCAAATACACAGCCTGCAATGATCAAAAAAAGAATTGCAGAAGATACCCAGGGGAAATTAACCAGCTTAGGCAGAAAAAATTTCGTTTCAGCTTCATTTGGATTATCATAATTATTGCCAACTAACTCAAAAGCATCATCCTTCATTCCATTTCCACCTCCTGATTCTGTTTCATCCTTGGGTCAAAATAATTGCAGATTATCTGAGCCAGCAGGTTAGCTACTATAACTAAAACGCCTGTAATCAGACATAAAATCATCAGCATATTGTAGTCATGATACTTAGCGCTTTCAAAGCATAAGGTACCCATTCCGGGATAAGAAAAGATTTTTTCCACCACATAGGTCCCTCCCAGAATATGCGGTACGGATATAGCC
>JBJDXG010000242.1:0-11439 GCA_051866555.1 bacterium
ATATGTTTTTCAAAATGGCCATGACCGGTAAGTATCGTAATGCTTTAGCCCAAATGCTGGGCTTTTGGCCTCAGGAAGTCAGGGAAGCCATGAGGGGAGGCTGTATCTGGATTCATGCAGTATCCGTAGGAGAAGCTGTAGCTGCCAGCGGTATAGTACAGGAACTAAAAAAATTAAATCCGGAGAAAAAGATTTTAATTTCTACCGTAACAGAAAGCGGACAAAAGATGGCCAGACGGATTATTAATGATGCGGACGGTTTTATTTATTTTCCTTTAGATTTTCCTTGGCTGGTAAAGAAAGCCCTGTGGCTCTTTCGGCCTAAGGTTTTCGTTATGGTCGAAACCGAGCTTTGGCCTAATTTCCTTAGAGAAAGCCGTAAATTTGGGACTATCAATGTCATGGTCAATGGCAGAATCAGCGAAAAGAGCTTAAAGCAGTACCGCAAGCTTGACCTGTTTGGCAGAATGTTTCAGGATATGCTGAGCAAGGTAGAGCTTTTCAGTATGCAGTCAGAAATAGATGCTCAGAATATTCTTTCTCTGGGAGCGGAAAAGAAAAAGGTTCTTTTGACCGGCAATACGAAATTTGACCAGTCGTATGGTCATTTAACTCCTACAGAAAAGGAAGCTCTGCTTAAAATTTTTGGTCTTAGCGAGGATCAGCCTGTCTTTGTAGTAGGCAGTACTCATAAAGGTGAGGAAGAATTTATTTTTAATACTTTTTTGGCGGTTAAAGAGAAATATCCTGACTATAAGATGATATTAGCTCCCCGTCATTTGGACAGAATAAATGAAGTGGAAAATTTAGCGCATAGCTACAATTTAAAAACAGTCAGAAGAACGGCTTTGCCTGCCTCTCATGATGCGGATGTTATTCTGCTGGATACGATAGGCGAGTTAGGTCAGGTCTATGGTTTGGCTGAGATAGTTTATGTCGGAGGCAGTCTGGTGAATACGGGCGGTCACAATCTGCTTGAACCGGCAGCCCAAGGCAAGCCCATGCTTTTTGGCCCTTATATGAGCAATTTTAAAGAGACAGTTGCTTTGGTTCTGGCTCATGAAGCAGGCAAGCAGGTTCAGGATAAGGATGAGCTGACTCGTGTCATGCTCGAATTGCTGGCTGATCCCGACCAGATTTATGCTATGGGACAAAATGCTGAAGAGATGGTCAGGGAAAATAAAGGGGCTTCTCTTCGCAATGCCCGGATCATTCTCAGCCTGCTGCCTAAGTGGGCGAAGGAAAGAAAGAAGAAGTCGCATTTAGAGCAGCATTTTTTGGAGATGCTGTTAAACCATCCCTCCGGCTGGCGGGATAAGAGCATTTTAGCTCTTTTGACAGTTTGCTCTTTTATCTATCAGCATTTGCTTACTCTGGCTCTGTTTCTGCATAAGATTGGTGTTTATCAGACGAAATCGCTGCCCTGCTTTGTAATCAGTGTAGGCAATATTACTGTCGGAGGTACCGGCAAAACGCCGACTACCCAGATGCTGGCTTCCTTTCTGCAGCGTCAGGGCTTAAGAGTTGTGGTTTTGAACCGGGGCTACCGCAGTACGATTAAAGATAAGATAGCAGTAGTTTCAGACGGCAAACAGGTTTACCTCTCCTCGCAGGAGGCCGGTGATGAAGCCTATATGCTGGCTCAGAGTCTGCCTGGTGTTCCGGTCATGATTGGAGTTGACCGGGCGGCCAGCGGCCGGTATGCGGTTGATAATCTGGGTGCCCAGGTCTTGATTTTAGATGACGGCTATCAGTTTTGGAAATTAAAGCGGGATCTGAACATTGTCCTCATTGATGTCAGCAATCCCTTCAGCAACGGCTACGTTTTGCCGCGCGGCCTTTTGCGGGAACCATTAAAGCATTTGGATCGGGCTGATTTGTTTTTACTGAGCAAGTCACATTATTCGACCAGAGAGGAAAAGGATAAGGTCAAAGCAGTTTTGCGCCGGCTGAATAATAATGCACCTATTTTAGAAACCGATTATGCTCCCAGCTATTTGAGGGAATACCATAGCGGACGATTTATCCGCGATTTTACACTGCTGCAGGATAAAAAGGTGCTGGCGATTTCCGGTCTCAGCAATCCAGGCTACTTTGAAAAGATGATAGCTAGCTGTCAAATTAAGGAGCTGGCTGTTCTGCGTTATCCTGACCATCATAATTATTCGCTGGAGGATATGGAAGAGATAGCAGTTGTCTTTAAGGAAAAAGGACTGGATTTAATAATCACGACTGAAAAGGATGCGGTAAGTCTTCCCCCTGATTGGCAGGAAAAGCTGCCGCTCTGGGTTTTGGGAATTGAAGTAAAGCCGGAAAAAATTATTGAGGAACGTAAAATAAAAGAAATGATTATTCACACCCTGAAGGAAAAGAGGAGGGAGAAAAATGGCTAAAATAGTGGGGCTCATTCCGGCCCGTTACCATTCCACCAGGCTACCGGGCAAACCGCTGGCCCTGATTAACGGACGGCCGATGATTGAGCATGTGTATAAGAGAGCCGTTCAATCAGCTTATTTAGAAGAGGTCTGGGTGGCGACCGATGACATTAGGATAAAAGAGGCGGTGGAAGGCTTCGGCGGTCAGGCAGTTATGACCTCGGCTGACCATGCAACAGGCACTGACCGCTTAGCTGAAGCAGCCGAAAAGCTGGAGGCGGAAATCATTGTTAATATTCAGGGCGATGAGCCTTTAATTGACCCAGTGATGATCGATACGGCTGTTAAGCCTCTCTTAAATCATCCTGAGCTTCAGATGGCGACCTTAAAGCAGGAAATAACGGCTGAGGAGGATAAAAACAGTCCTAACGTTGTCAAGGTAGTTACAGACCGCAATAATTTAGCCCTGTATTTTTCCCGCTCCCTAATGCCGTACCCTCGGGTTAAAGGAGCTAAGGTTTACAAGCATATCGGCTTATACGTTTACCGTAAGGATTTTTTACTCCAATTCAGTAAAATGTCTCAGACACCTTTGGAAGTGAGTGAGTCGTTAGAGCAGCTTCGGGCTTTGGAAAACGGCTATGCTGTTTACGTGGCTGAAACAGACTGCTCTTCCGTTGGCGTTGATACTAAAGAGGATCTTTTAAAGGTGGAAGAGATTTTGAAAGGGATGAGCAGCTGATGGTAAAGGTCAGAGATATAGAAATAGGTCAGGGAAGGCCTTTAGCCCTGATTGCCGGGCCATGTGTGATAGAAAGCAGGGAATTATGCTTTGAGGTGGCGGAGACGGTGCAGAATATCACAGCGAAATTAGGTATTCCTTACCTGTTTAAGGCTTCCTTCGACAAAGCCAACCGTTCCTCCATTCATTCGGCCAGAGGGCCGGGACTGGAAGAAGGGCTTGATATTTTGCAGGCAGTTAAGGAGAAATATGCTTTGCCGCTGGTTTCTGATATTCATGAACCAGGTCAGGCTGAGGCAGCAGCAGAGGTTCTGGATGTTCTGCAGATTCCGGCTTTTCTCTCTCGGCAGACCGATCTCCTGGTGGCGGCAGCCAAGACCGGAAAAACAGTCAATGTAAAGAAAGGTCAGTTTTTAGCTCCCTGGGATATGAAGAATGCAGTTGATAAGCTGAAGGAAGCAGGCTGTCAGGATATTCTGCTGACCGAAAGAGGCTCTTCCTTTGGTTATAATAATTTAGTAGTCGATTTTCGTTCTTTAGCTATTATGCGTGACTTTGCTCCGGTCGTTTTTGATGCTACCCATTCAGTTCAGCTTCCGGGAGGCGGCGGAACCTGCTCTTCGGGACAAAGACAGTTCGTTTCGGGCTTAAGCCGGGCAGCAGCAGCCCTAGGGATAGATGCCTTGTTTTTAGAGGTCCATCCTGAGCCGGATAAGGCGCTCTGTGACGGACCTAATATGGTTTCACTTCAGGAACTGCCTGAGCTTTTACGTAGCATAAAAGAACTGGATAGTTTAGTTAAAGGGTGATGAAAAATGTATTTAGAGGAAGCGAAAAAAGTATTTGCTATTGAAGCGGCGGAAATTAAACGGGCGGCCGGACTGCTTGACCAGCGCTTCAGTCAGGCCGTAAGAGTTATTTTGGCCTGCCAGGGCAGAGTAATAGTTACCGGTATGGGTAAATCAGGTCTCATAGGGCGTAAGATTGCAGCGACTCTTTCCAGCACCGGAACACCGGCCTTTTTTCTTCATCCGGCGGAAGGCATTCATGGGGACTTAGGGATGGTTACCGGTGATGATGTAGTGCTGGCTATTTCCAACAGCGGTGAAACAGAAGAGATTCTGCATATTCTGCCTTCCCTGAAAAGAATAGGTGCGACCCTGATTGCCATGACCAGCAAGGAAACCTCTACTTTGGGCAAAAACTGTGAAATTTTTCTGGGGATAGGGGTAAGCCAGGAGGCGTGCCCTTTAGGTCTTGCACCAACAGCCAGCACGACGGTAACTCTGGCTTTAGGTGATGCTCTGGCTATCGTTTTATTGCAGGCCAGAAACTTTAAGCCGGAGGATTTTGCGATTTTTCATCCCGGCGGCTCCTTGGGACGCCGACTTTTGCTCAGAGTGCGTGACCTCATGCATACAGGTGAGGAAAATCCGGTAATTGCTGATGATAAGCTGGTTAAGGAGGCCTTGTTCCAGATCACAGCCAAAAATATGGGAGCAGTCAATGTCATTGATGAATTAGGCAATCTTGAAGGCATACTGACCGACGGCGATATTCGCCGCTGTCTGGAAAAGGATGAATTGATCCTTTCCCGTCCTTTAAAGGATGTTATGACGCGCAATCCGCGCTTTATAACGCCTGATAAGCTGGCTGCTGAAGCTCTGAAGCTGATGCAGGACAGGAGCATTACAGTGTTGCCGGTGCTGGAGGACAGGCGCTTGATCGGTATGCTGCATCTGCATGATCTTTTGAAGGCAGGAATAGTCTGAGATGGATGAGTTAGCTGAGAAATTAAAGCAGATTAAAATATTTATTACTGATGTTGACGGTGTGCTGACTGACGGCAGGATAATTTTAGGCAGCAGCGGTCTTGAACTAAAATCCTTCCATGCTCAGGATGGTCTGGGTCTGCATTTGGCTCAAAAGGCAGGGCTTAAAACGGCCATTATTACCGGACGTTATTCAGAAGCAGTGGAAAGGCGCGGCAGGGAGCTTGCTTTCGATTACGTTTTTCAAGGCGTAACCGATAAAAAAAGTGTGCTGCGGGAGATTTTAACTAAGGAAGGTCTAGCTTTAAATGAGGCGGCTTATATCGGGGATGATTTGAATGATCTGCCGATTTTAAAGCTGGCAGGAGTGAAGCTGGCTGTTAATAATGCTGTAAAAGAGGTCAAAGAGGCGGTTGATTATGTTACCAGTAAGGAAGGCGGCAGCGGTGCAGTCAGGGAAGCAGTTGAGCTTATTCTGAAGGCGCAGGGCAAATGGGAGGAAATCGTGTCTGCCTATTTAGAGAAGACGAGAGGGGTGCAGTGATGAGAAAATATTGGCCGCTTGTAGCGGCTGCTTTAGTATTAAGTTTTTATTTTTTTCTGCTTCTCCCTCCTAAGGAAGAAAATAAGGAAAAGCAAACGCCTAAGGAGTTGCCGGAGGTAGAGGTCTTAGGCAGTGATTTTAAAAATTACTTGAATGATGGCAGAGAATTATTAATTAAATCAAAAAAGGTAAAGCTTTATAAAAAGGAGAATAAAGTTGTATTCGGTCGTAATCAGGGACGTCTGCTGGAAAAAAAAGCTGAAAAAATGACCTTTCAGGGCGAAGAGGGCACCTTTTATTTAGATACTAAAAATATAGCTCTTAAAGGTAAGGTCAAGGCTCAGTTCTTTGACGGGAAAAATTTGCAGGCTGATGAGGTCAACTATGAAGCTGCTGCCGACAAACTGACCGGCAAGGGGCATATCGTTTATGAGGATGGGGATAAAACTATTTCAGGCGATTCCTTTGTTACCAATACAGCTCTGGATAGAGTGGAAATAACAGGTCACGCCAGGGTGACGGAAAGGAAAGAATAAAATGAAGAAAATTATTTTAGGGCTGGCTTTATTCGCTATGGCTTTGCCGGCTTTAGCAGCTCAGCCGGCAACTGAGCTGACAGCCGATAAAATAGTTTATGACAGCAAGGCCTCTACGGTAGAAGCCAGCGGAGCGGTAGTTATGAAGCGGGAAACAGCTAAAATTAATTGTGATAATCTGCTTTACCATACTAAGTCGGAGGATTTTACAGCTTCCGGCAATGTGCACGGCACCGATGTCAACCGTTCCTTCAGAAGCGATAAGGTGGAGGGCAATGCCAAGACTAAAGTAATAACTGCTACCGGCAATGTTTATATAAAAGACGGGGAAACTACGGTAGAAGGAGGTCAGGTCTTTGCCGATGACAGTAAAGGTTATGCCAGGGCGACGATTAATCCTAAGGTGACGAATAAAGGCAGTGTGATTACCGGCAATGTGCTGGAGGTGTTCAATAAAGGAGAAAAAATGGAAGCGGACGGCAATGTGGTGATCACCAGTGAACAGGGCAACGGTTCCGGTGACCATGCTGTGTATTATCAAAAGGAAGGCAAAGCCGTTTTAAGCGGCAATGCAGTAGTTAAAAAGGATGGGCATATCCTAAAAGGCCCGAAAATCGTAATGCATACCTTGGAAAACAATGAACGGCAGGTGGAAACAGAAGGAAGAAGCCGTTTGATTATTGAATAATAAATGGAGTGAAGCAAGATGCTGCTTGTTGCAGAAGGTTTGGAAAAAGTTTATAATGGCCGCAAGGTAGTAGACGGAGTTAAGCTGGAGGTATCTCCCGGGGAAATAGTTGGCCTTCTAGGTCCCAATGGGGCCGGGAAAACGACGACTTTTTATATGATAGTCGGTTTGGAAAGGCCGACTGAAGGTCATATCTATATCAGCAGTGATGAAATAACCGGTATGGCTATGCATGAGAGAGCAAGACGCGGCATCAGCTATCTTGCTCAGGAAAGCTCTGTTTTTCAGAAGCTGACAGTGAGAGAAAATCTATGGCTTATTTTAGAAATGCTGCCTATTTCTCAAAGTGATAAGGAAGAAAGGATGCAGCAGCTGCTTGTAGATTTTCATGTAGAGCATTTAGCAGATAATAAGGGCTCGCAGCTTTCCGGCGGGGAGCGGCGGAGAGTGGAAATAGCCAGGGCTTTAGTCACTAATCCGGATTTCATTCTGCTGGATGAGCCTTTTGCCGGAGTTGATCCTATTTCTGTACTGGAGATTCAGGAAATAATCAAGCAGCTGAAGAATCGCGGCTTAGGTGTTTTGATTACCGACCATAATGTTCGGGAAACTCTGGCCATTATAGACCGGGCTTATCTTTTGCATCAGGGAAAGATTCTTTTATCGGGAACGAGCGAGGAGATTGCGGAAAATGAAGAAGCAAAGAAATTCTACCTCGGTGAATCGTTCAGTCTGTGAGGTAGTTAGATGAAAATATTAGACCGTTATATTTTGCGTGAAATGTTGGGACCGTTTATCTTTGGTGTAGTAGCTTTTTCCAGTATCTTTATTGGCTCTGATGTCTTATTCAAGCTGGCACGCTTTTATATTCGCGATGGAGTGCCGATCAATATATTGGTGCGTTTATTCTTTTTAAGTATTCCGGAAATCGTTGTGCTGACCTTTCCCATGTCTATGCTGCTTTCCTCCTTACTGGGCTTTGGCCGCCTTTCCGGCAACAGTGAGGTCGTAGCTATGAAGGCCGGAGGGATCAGCTTTTTAAGAATGGTCGTTCCGGTTTTGCTGCTCGCCTTTGTCGTCAGCGGACTGACCTTTCTCTTAAACGAGGAAATCGTGCCGCTGGCTCAGGAAAGATACCAGAATATTTTAGCTGTTGAAGTGCAGAAAGAGCAGAAGCCTAAAAACCAGGAAAATATTGTTATCCGCAACATGGAGGACGGCAAGCTGCGCAGCCTTTTTTATGCTCAGTCCTACGACAGTGAAAAGGAAGTAATGAACCGGGTAACGGTTCAGGAGTTTTCTGATATCGGCAAGGCTAATAAGATGATTACAGCGGAAAAGGGCATTTGGCGGGATAATTCCTGGACCTTTTTAGATGGTGCTATGTATGTCTTAAATGAGCAGGGCAATGTGGAATACGATATGAAATTTAAAGAGGAAAAGCTTAATCTGGCAGTTAAGCCGAAGGAGATTTTAGGGCAGCAGAAGGATCCGGATGAAATGAGCGCTAAGGAACTGATTCAGCGGATTGCAGTGTTAAAAATGCAGAAGGTGGACAGTCGGGTTTATGAGGTTAATCTGCACCGCCATTTTTCCATTCCTTTTGCCTGCTTTGTCTTTACCTTAATCGGAGCGCCGCTTGGTCTTAAGCCTAATCGTTCCGGCTCCTCAGTTGGTCTGGGGTTAAGCATTATCATTATCTTTATCTATTATGTGGTGATGATGGTCAGCGGAGCATTGGGGGAAGGCGGAGCGCTTCTGCCGTGGCTCAGTGCCTGGCTGCCGAATATTTTTTTAGGACTCAGCGGTATTTATTTAATGCGGAAAGCATCTTTGTAAAGGAGGAGAGCCAAGTATGTTTGGGGTATTATTGATTCTGGTTATTGCCGTTATGGGCGGAGCTGTTGCCTATATAGGCGATAAGCTGGGGATGAAAATCGGCAAAAAAAGACTGACTGTTTTAGGCTTAAGACCTAAGCATACTTCGATCTTAATTACCATTGTAACCGGGATTATGATTGCCGGCTCTACGCTTTTAGTTTTAACTCTGGTTTCTCAGGATGTGCGTACTGCTTTATTCGGTATGGAAAAGCTGAAACAGGAAATGAGCTATTTGAATAATAAAGTGAAGGAAAAAACAGCTGTAGTAGCTGAAACGCAAAAGAAATATGAGCAGCTGGCAGGACAGATAGGCCTGAAGGAAAAGGCTTTATCCTCGGTAGAAAAGGAGCTCTCAGCAGTTCGGCAGGAAAGGGATAGGCAGGCTAATCTTTTAGCGAGAGCAGAAGGAGATATTGCTTCTCTGGAGAAAACTAAAAAAGAACTGGATGATAAAGTGGCTGCTTTGGAAAAATCACGTGCGCTTTTAACGGCTGATGTTAAGGAAAAGGAAATATTGGCCAGACGCTTGCAGTTAGGACTGGAAAATATGCGGGAGGGCAATATTGCCCTGCAGGCCGGAGAAGAGCTGGTGCGTGATGTAGTGCAGGCTAAGGATGATGCTGAGGCGAAAAAGGAATTGGAAAAGATTTTGGCTCAGGCAGGCCGGGTAGCCAGTATGCGGGGGGCTAAGGCTTATACGCAGCACAGTCCTCTGATCTGGATTTCCAAAAATCAATATGATGAAGTGATCGATCGATTGGTAAAAAGCAAAGGTCAGATGGTCGTTCGTTTGATTTCCGTTTCTAATACGGTGCTGAATGAACCGGTAGCTGCCGGCTTTCAAATGTTTGAAAATAAAAAGATTTTTCAAGCCGGAGAGCTTTTGCTGACCGAAAGAATTGACGGCAGTGAGCCTGAATCGATTATAGAGGCCAGAGTCTTTAATATGCTGCGGAAAATTAATGGTTTGGCGATAAAGAAGGGAATGGTGCCTGACTTTTTACAGGGCACGATAGGCAGTATTTCGGTAAAGGATGTCTATCAGCTGGTTGACGAGATTAAGAAAAAAGGCCAGGAGATTACAGTAGTCGTTACGGCTGATAAGGAAATCTGGACCGGTGATGATTTAACGATTAAGGCGAGGGTTAGAGAATGAGAATTTTAGCAGTTGATCCCGGAAGTGTTAAGTGCGGCATAGCCGTAGCTGAGGGAGATGAAATTTTACAGCTGGATTTATTAACTAAAGATGAATTTTTTGATGATATATTTGACTTAAACAAAAAATGGCAGCTGGATTTGATTTTATTGGGGGATGGTACCTGTTCGCAGTATTATAAGCAGCAGATTACTGAATTACTGCCTGATATACCGGTGGAAATGATCGATGAAACAGCTTCCAGTGAAGAGGCCAGGCGTCTTTATTGGAAGTATAATGTTCCTAAAGGCTGGAGAGCTTTGATGCCTTTGGGACTTTTATTTCCGCCTGAGCCTTACGACCAGTATGTGGCTTTGATTTTGCTGGAAAGATATAAAAAGCATAAGATGCTCTGAGAGCTTTAAATTAGACAGAACTTTGAACCTTGGGCTGATTGTCCCAAGGTTTTTTTAGTGCCAAACCATCTATATAATTACCAAAAAGAGGCATGAAACATAAGAAGGATAAATACGAGCGTTATAGAATTTATTATATATGAGAATGAGAGTTATATGCTTCAAGGCCGAGAGACTATTTGAGGAAACGTGGATACTCAGAAGACTTTCCGGTTGGCAGCTTATGACCTTGCTCTCAAAAAAATATTTTTTATAACGGGAGGAAGAAAAAATGAAAAAACCGGTACTATGTTTAACTCTGGCCTTATCCTTAGGATTGGCCGCACCGGCTTTCGCTGACAGCTTCAGCGATGTGCCGGCAGATCACTGGGCGTATGACGCTATCGAAAAACTGGCTGATGAGGGGATCATCAATGGTAATCCTGACGGAACATTTAAAGGCTCTAAATCCATGAGCCGCTATGAGGTTGCCAATCTGGTAGCTAAAGCAGTAGCTGCTAATGAGGCCAGGGCTGACCAGCTGACAGCAGAGCAGCAGGTTCTGATGAATCGTCTGGTTAATGAGTTCGGCGGAGAAATGGAGGAAATGAATCTTCGCCTGGGCGATGTGGAAAGAAAGACTGACAAGGTGAGATTTTACGGTTTAGGGGAAGCTAAGTATATTGACGAAGAAGACCGTGATTCCATTCCTGCTTTAGAGCTGAAATTAAATGCTGAGGCTGATTTGGGGGAAAAAACCAAATTAGTCAGCAGACTGCACCTGAAGGACTACAACTTCAGAACAGACGGAGATGCTAAATTAGACAGCAATGATGCTGAAACTAATAAGCTGGCTTTAGACAGATTATATCTGAACTACGACCATGACAAATTTGATCTGGCTGCCGGACGTCAGGAATTGTTCCTGGGTTACGGTACAGTAGCAGATGCCAACTTGAACGGTGGAAAGCTGACAGTGCCGGCAGGCAAGGTTGAGCTGACTGTTTTAGGCGGTAAATCTGATAACGGCGGAGCTAATGAAGATATGTATGCCATCGGACTTTCCGGCAATATGTTTAATGACAAATTAAATGTTGGCGGTATCTATACTGACTTTGAAGAAGATTCAGTAGCTTCCTTCAATGCTAAATACCAAATTACTGATAACCTGAATATCTTTGGTGAATATGCTCAGGCTGATACTGACGGCAGTGATGATGATGCCTACTATGCGGGAATCAGCTGGAATAAAAACAGATTTGATTTCACTGCTTCTTATGCTGATTTAGGAGAAGACTTTGCCCGCGTTGCCGGCAAATATACTACTCATGATGTAACTGAAGGCGGTAAATCCTTAGTAGCTGAAGTAGG
>JBJDXG010000243.1:0-11427 GCA_051866555.1 bacterium
CGGCGGCTTAGTTACTCCGGCCGTTTTGCGTAAGATAGCTGATGTAGCGGAAAAATATCAGGCTGCGGCCTTAAAGATGACTTCTTCTAACAGAATGGCCATTGTCGGTTTAAAAGAAGAAGACCTGGATGCTGTTTGGAAGGAACTGGACATGGATCCGGGCTGTGCGATAGGACCGTGTATGCGGAGCATTCGTTTTTGTCCGGGAACTGCATTTTGTAAGAGAGGTCAGCAGGATGCTGTAGCCTTAGGGTTGGAACTGAATAAATTATATCATGGTATTCAGCTGCCGCAAAAAATGAAAATAGGAGTTTCCGGCTGCCAAAATTCCTGTGCTGAATCAGCGGTACGGGATATTGGTATTACGGGAACTGCCAAAGGATGGACCTTGATGGTAGGCGGCAATGCGGCCGGTATTCATCCGCGTTTGGCGAATGTTATAGGGGAAAATCTAACTACTGATGAAGTTTTCAACATGGTAGAAAAAATTATTAATTATTTCAAAAACTGTGGGATTAAAAAACGTCTTGGCCGGATTATTGACGAGATAGGTTTAGAAGAGTTTAAAGCTCAGGCTTTAAAATAAGCTGATAATTCAGCCTTAAAAGATGATTATGCGACACCTTAAATATTAGCTAATATTTAAGGTGTCGTTTTATATATACAGTTTCATTTGTTATAGTATATAATGTATTTAGCAGGCTAAAAAAAGGAAGGATTTTATTAATGGAGGAAAAGGGAACTTTACTGGAGGAGATTTACAACAAAAGAGGCAAGGAATTATTGATTCATGTGCAGAGCCTTTTTGAAGATACGGCAACAATACAGGCTAAGATTTTGGCAGAGATATTAAGCTTAGCGCAAAATACTGAATTGGGGCAAAAATACGATTTTAACAGTATTAAAAATTTTCAAGACTATCAGCATCAGGTTCCTCTTTCTGAGTGGGAGACTTATGAAAAATCTATTCCGCGTTTGCTGCGAGGTGAGGAAAATATATTTTTTCCGGGACGGACTGAATATTTTATTATGACTTCCGGCACTACCGGTCGGAATAAATATATTCCTGAAAGCAAACTGGGAGCTTTGGCTAAAAAAACAGTAACTAATATCAGGCGCTATCCTTTGCTTAATTATTTAGGCCTAAAAGATTTGACTAAATTGGGTCATGTTCTGGCTTTAAGCAGCAGCGGTGTTTGTCAGATGAGTGAAGGAGGAATTCCTATCGGCTTTGCTTCGGGCATTACCAGGGAGCAAACTGAAAATGCTTTAAAAAAGCTGGACGCTTATCCTCCGGAAATTGCTTCCTTAGAGGATATAAATACAGTTAATTACTTGAGTATGCGTTTTGCTCTTATGTGGTCTGATATGGTAGCCATTATTGGCAATAATGCCGGACGGCTGAAAGCTTTAGTTGATTTTGCTCTTGAGCATGCTGAGGAGTTAATTGCTGATATAGAGTATGGGACTGTTTTATCTTCACTGAGTTTGGCAGATGATTTGCGGGAGAAGCTGTCAGGCAAGCTGAAGCCTGCTCCTGAAAGGGCAGCTGAGTTGAAAAAGCTTTTAAAGGCTGGGCGTTTCATACCGCGGTATTATTGGCCTAATC
Source organism: bacterium (assembly GCA_051866555.1). Lineage (GTDB taxonomy): Bacteria > Bacillota > JBJDXG01 > JBJDXG01 > JBJDXG01 > JBJDXG01. The sequence goes on from JBJDXG010000243.1 coordinate 1,610, forward strand.
TGAAGCTGGGCTCTTTCTGGCTGACTGGTACGGTAGGAGAATATGTTAAGGAAATAAAACATCTTTTGCCTGAAGAACTTGTATATTGCAGTGCGGGATATGGAGCGAGTGAAGCTAAAATTACTCTTCCTTTAAAGCTGGGTGAGCCGTCAGGGGTATTGAGCACTTTTACTGCTTTTTATGAATTTATTCCGGAAAACAGTACTGAAATTTTATTGGCTCATCAGCTAAAATTGAATCAGGTCTATGAAATTGTGCTGACTACTTATTCTGGGCTGTATCGTTACAGAATAGGAGACCTTGTCAGGGTTACCGGTTTTGCCGGCGATGCTCCTTTGCTGGACTTTGTCAGCAAGAATAAAGAAGTAGCTAATATCAGCAATGAGAAGGTTTATGGCTCGGTTTTAAATCATGTTTTGCATAAAACGGCTGAGGAAATGGGATATTGTTTGCAAATGGCTCAGATATTGCCTGACTTGTCGAGCAAGCGTTACCGCTGTTTTCTGGAGTTTGCAGAAGCAGATGATTTAGCGACAGCAGAATATGCTGCTCTGGCTGAAGGAAAATTGCAGCAGACTGCCTTGGGATATCAGAGAAGGAGAAAGGATGGCACTCTTGGTGCTGTCGAAGTATGTTTGATGAAAAAAGGCTGGCAGGAAGAACTTTACAGAAACAGATTAAAACCGGGAGTAAGCATTTCCCAGATTAAACTGCCGGTAATTATAAATGAGGAGCCCAAGGCTGATTGGAAGGAGAAAAGATAATGAATCTATCATTAAATATACCGTACAGTGCTCATTTTTCTGGCCTGTTGAGCAGCTTTGTGGCAGAAATAAGTCAAATATATGGTGCGGCTGCTTATGAAAAAATGCAGCTCGTTTTGGCGGCAGAGGAGATATTTAATTATATTTTGCGTGGCTTTCCTAAAGAGGATGATGATTTATTTCATTTAATCTGTCTGGTTCAGGAAGAGGGCTTAAGCTTTATTTTCAGCAATAAGGGAATACCGCTCAATGCCAGACAGACGGCTGATTATTGTCCGCAGAATGTAGATTTCAATGCTCTTAATAATTTAGATGAGACTATGGACAGCTTAGGATTGGCTTTAGCTAAGGAAATGACTGACGGAATGGATTTTTTTAATCAGGGAGCTGATGGCTGGCAGATAGCTATCTATAAGAAGCTGCATAATTTTTCTGTTCCTATTATGGATGAGGATTTTTCTGCTGAAGAAAATATAGATAAAAGATTTAAAGTTATTTTAGCTGCTGAAAAGCAAATACCGCAATTAATTAATCTGGTTTATGATACGTATCGTTACAGCTATACAAAAAGTATTTTTTATGATGAAGAGAAGCTGGCAGATGCTCTAAGGACAGGAAAGGTGGTTATTTTGGCTGCGGAGAACAGCCAGAATAAGCTTATTGGCTCAATAGGCTTATTTTTTGACAGTCAGGAGCTGGCTGAAATCGGAGCAGTTATGACTGATCCGCATTATCGGGAAAGTGCCGGTCTTTTGCTGCTTGTGAAAAAATGCAAGAAGTTTATTATGCAGCCAGAATTTGCCCATACTGTTTTCTATGTTAAATTAGTTACTACGCACGTTGGTTCGCAGAGGCTCTTGTTTTCTGCTGCCAGGTTTGCGACCTTGGGTTTTCGTCTTTCTATACATAAAAATGCTAAATTTATAGGTATTGATGCTGGTGAGGAGCATCGCGAAAGTTTGCTCTATGCGGCTTTCCTTGCTGCTAAAAAAGAAACGGAGCATACTTTTTATCTGCCTGAAAAGCATAAAAGGCTCATTAAGCTCAGATTGGATATATTTTTCAACTGGCAGGAAGGGAATAAGGAGTTTTCTTCAGCGGCTTTAACAGATTATTCTCTTAGCTGGCAGAAAAAAGATGGCTTTGTCGAGCTTTGGCTGAAAAATATAGGCTGTGATTTCAGTGAATTTTTAAAGGAGAAAACTTTTGCTGTTCAGCAGAATGAAGCTGTTACCTGTCTTTTGCATTTGCCGTTGGATAAGCCCTGGTCAAAGCAGACAGAGAATGTCTTAGAAGAAAATCATTATTTTTTCAGTGGTATATGTTTAAATGCTCAGGGGCTGCCTGAGGCTGTTTATACTAATTTATTTTATCAGAAATTTGATTTTAGCTTAGTTAAGGTATATGATTTAGCAGCTCAGAGCCTGCTGAACTATATTGAAGCGGAATATTTAAGGGTCAGGAGATAGGATATGAGTGATTTTTTGCAGACTTTATCAGTGCCTGGAGCTATTTGGAGAATGGCAGGGCCGAATATTTTAATTTCTCTGATAATGCTGTTTTATAATATTACTGATACATTTTTTATTTCTTTGCTGCATGATGATTTAGCCTTGGCTGCTGTCGGGATAACCTTTCCCTGCTTAACTATTTCTTTGGCTGTCTCATCCTTATTAACTGTAGGCAGTAATTCTTTAGTCAGCAGATGCATAGGAGCAGGAGATTATGCCAAGGCGACCAAAACGGGAAGCGATATATTTGGCTTAGCCTTGCTTACCGGGCTTTTCCTGTGCATTGCAGGCATAATTTTGCAGGATTATTTGCTGCGGCTGTTGGGAGCAGAGCCTGCTGTGCTGCCTTATGCTAAGCAATACAGCTTCTGGATGTTCATTACTTATATTTTTACTCTGACTAATGGTGTTTTGGCTTCTGTAATTAAAGCTCAGGGCTATAATTTTTTAACTCTGCTGTCTTTCTCCTTCAGCTGTCTTTTAAATCTGGGTTTAGATTATTTTTTTATGTTCGTTTGCTGCTGGGGAGTTATGGGAGCTGCTCTGGCGACTTCTTTGGCAACCGTTCAGCTGGCTGTATTTAATTGGTGTCTGCTTAATTATCATACTGCCTTAAAAGTAAAAATTAATCTGAAAGTTATACAGTTTAAATGGAAAATGATTAAGGAAATTATTGCCTGTGGGATATCGGCGGTGATAGGTCAGGTAATCATGACTGTGCTGATAATTTCTTATAACCGGGCAGCTCTTTATTTGCCCGACAGTCAGTCTGTTTTAGTGGCGATAACTGTTTATTTAAAGCTGATGGCTATTCAGGTGACGATGTTTTATGGTTACGGACAGGCGGTGCTGACGGTTATGTCTTATGCTCTGGGGGCTAAGAATAAAAAAATCTTTTACCAGGCTATGCGGTGCGGGGAAATAGCTTCTGTAGTTATCTGGCTGTTTTTTCTCATTTTGTTTGCTGGCTGCGCTGACTGGCTTTTAGCCTGCTTTACTAAAAATGCTCAGGCGATAAGAATTGGCAGTGAGCTGTTGCTGGCTAAGAATTTGTTGGCTGCTGCCGGCAATTGGTCTTTAATTATAGTCTGCGGTTATCAGGCCTTTAAGCTTGCCGGAAGATCTACGGTTTTATCTGCCGGCAGGCAGGGATTAATCTTAATTCCATGCTTATGGCTGTTGAGCTGTCTTTGGGGGCTGACCGGACTTGTCTGGGCTTCGGTAATAGCTGATGGGATTTTATTTTTTCTGAACCTTTATTATCGCAGGGATTTATTAAATAATTTAGAATATTTTATCAGTCGGGAAGTGATGAGATGAGTTGGCTTAATACTCTATCTGCCTTATCGGGCCGTAATTTTTTAGCTGAATGGCGCAAATCGTGTTTTTCCTGTGCTAAGGTGCAGGCTGAGACCTTACAGGATATTTTATTTAATGCACGGTTTACTGAATGGGGGCGGAAATATGATTTTTCTTCTATTAAAAATATAGAAGAGTTTAGGGCAAGAGTTCCCTTATCATCCTGGGAAAATTATCAGTCAGCTGTTGTTAGAATGGAAGATGGGGAAGAAGATATTTTATTTTCGGGCAGGACTAAGTATTTTCTGCAGACCAGCGGCACTACAAGTGCTGGTAAAAGTATACCGGAAAGTGAATTAGGAGCCAAAGCTAAGCAAATAGTTGTCAGAGCAAGGCAGTATAATATTTTAGATTATTTTGCTGTTCAGACTAAAGTTATGGGCCATACCTTAGCTATGTCCTCTTCGCCGGTTTCTGGGATGACTAAAGGCGGTATTCCTCTGGGCTTTGCGTCCGGGGTGACTCGCTCATTCAGTGTTTCCGGTTTAAAGGACTCAGCCGCTTATCCGCCGGTGATTACTTCTTTAGCTTCTCAGGAAGCGGTTAATTATTTAATTATGCGCTTTGCTCTGTGTCATGCTGATCTTTTGAGCGTTTCAGGCAATAATGCGGGCCGGTTGGCTGTTCTGGTCAACTATGCCAGAGAGCATGCTTTGGAGCTTATAGCTGATATAGCTGATGGAACGATTAGCTCAAGGATAGTTGTGCCTGATTCACTGCGGAAGGAGCTGTTAAAGCAATTAGAGCCTCTTCCTCAAAGAGCGGCTGAATTGAAAAATATTTTTTTGCAGGGCAGTGAGTTTTTTATTCCCCGCAGTTATTGGCCCAATTTACAGACTGCTGTTTTCTGGCTTTCCGGTACGGTGGGAAAATATCTTGATGATGTACGAAGCATTTTGCCGGAGCAGATTGTTTACTTTGATTTGGGCTATGGTGCCAGTGAAGCCAAGATCAATATTCCGTATCTGCCGGGTACGGCTTCTGGGGTTTTGAGCAGCTGCACAGCTTTTTATGAATTTATCCCTGAGTCTGGAGGGCCAATTAAGCTGGCACATGAATTGGAAGTCGGGAAAAATTATGAAATTGTTTTAACTACTTATTCCGGCTTGTATCGTTATCAGCTGGGAGATATAGTTCATGTCAGCGGCTTTCTGGGTGATACGCCGGAGTTGATTTTTCTTTATAAGAACGGTGAGGTAGGCAATATAGGGGAGGAAAAGATTCCGGCTTCTCTTTTGCACGAGCTGAATGAAGAGTATTTAAAAGCAGGCGGCTGTGATTTAGTTTGCTGTCAGATAATGGCTGATGAAAAGACCAGGCGCTATCACGTCTTTTTAGAAGTAAAGGGTGCAGATTGCAGTCAGATAAATGCTGCTGCTTTAGATGCTTATTGGCGGGAAAAAATTGTAACTTATAATTTTGTCCGTTCGCAGGGGTATTTGCAGGACGTAACTTTAACTTTAATGAAAAATGGCTGGCGAGAGCATCTTTATGCTTGTAAGAAAGGGGTGCCGGCGGCTCAGATAAAATTACCCATTTTAATAAAAGAGCTGCCTGAGACAGAATGGAGGATTAATTGATGAAGGGGTGGATTCTTTGTGACCGGTCAAATCACTATGAGGTAGAGGCTTTATTAAAGCAGGAAGGTAATCTTCAGGCTGTTTATCCCGGGGATCTGCATTTTGCAGTTGGAGGCAGTATGTATTATCAGGGAGAAGCTGTTAAAATGCCTGATTTGATTATTGGAGCTTTTCAGGAAGAGATTACCTCTTATAATTTAGCTGTTTTGCGGCAGCTGGAATTTTTGGGAGCTTACTGTGTTAATCCGGCTGAGGTAATTATCCGCTGTAATGATAAGCTGCTGACTAGCCAGATTCTGCATAGCAGGAATATTCCGGTTGCAGTGACTGCTTTGTACCGCAAAGGAATGGAGCTTGATTTTATTGAACAGGATTTTACTTTTCCTTTGGTTGTTAAGGTTAAGGATGGCGCTAAAGGAAAAGGAGTGGTTCTTGTTCGTGATGTTCAGGAGCTGAGAAATGTATTGGAAATGAGTATGGCCGATGAACTGCTCATTCAGGAATATATTGCTTCCTCACGAGGACGTGATATTCGTGTCCTGACTGTTGGTCAGGAGATAGCAGGCTGCTATATGCGCTCCAGTACTACTGATTTTCGTTCCAATATTGCTTTAGGCGGTTCGATGGCAGAGCAGAAGGTAACTTCTAAAATCAGGGACTTGGCCTTAAAAACAGCAGAGGCATTAGGCCTTAGAGTAGGAGGAATAGATCTCCTATTGACTGAGGACGGCTATGTGGTTGGAGAAGCCAATGCTATGCCGGGTTTTTCAGCTCTTAAAGGAACTGACATTGCCGGAACGATTATAAAAAAGCTGTATCATTTAGCACAAAGTAATTGACAATCAAATGTATAAAAAAAATCCCTTTTTTCTAACAATAGAAATGAAAGGGGTTTTTTTATGGAGAGAAAGTTTAGAGCAATAGACAGACTGCGCAGTCAGGTGATGATGGAGGTAGCCAGAATGGCCTGGGATGGGACACTGGCGGAGGAGCTGGATTTGCTGCCGGAACGTTTAAAAAGCCGGAATGCTGGTTTAGCTGAGGGCTTGGTTGAGGAAGAAATCAACTTAGCTTTAGGTCTTTCGGCTGATAATCGGGAGGATTATCAGAGTAAGCTGCAAAGGAGTCGGCAGGAAAAAGGCCAGAGGTATCCTCTGATCAATCATATCTCCAGTCTATGCGGCAGCTGTACTTCTGAGTGTCAGGCTGACTGCCCTGAGGGTGCGATTGTTAATCAGGAGGGAAGGAAACAAATAGACCCGGTAAAATGCTCTGCCTGCGGTCTCTGTTTAAGTACCTGCATTCACAGTGCCTTAGCTGATAAGGTGCAGTTTGCTCCTTTATTGAGTTTACTGCGCCAGAAAAAGAACAGAGTATATGCTTTGCTTGCTCCGGCCGCTGCCGGGCAGTTTGGGGCAGAAATCGGGCAGCTGAGAACTGCATTGAAGCTGCTGGGCTTTCATGAATTGGTGGAGGTTGCTTTATTTGCCGACCTATTGACAATTCTGGAGGCCTATGAATTTGACCATAAGGTAAAAACTGATGAAGATTATATGATTACCAGCTGCTGCTGTCCGGTCTGGATCAATACTATTGAAAAAAATTTCCCGGAATTGCTGGACCGGGTGGTGCCTTCAGTTTCGCCGATGATTGCCGGAGGGCGGGTGATTAAAAGGATAGATGAAGACGCGCTGGTAGTCTTTATCGGACCCTGTGCAGCTAAAAAGAAAGAGGCGCTGGAGCCGGATTTAAAGGGAGCGGTTGATTTTGTGCTGACGTTTAAGGAGCTACAAGCGATCTTTCAGGCCTTAAAGGTTGATCCGGCGAAGCTGGAAAATCTGAAAAAATCTCAGGCCTCCTGGGCAGGCTTGGTCTATGGCCGCTCCGGAGGAGTGAGTGCTGCTATTTCCCTTACTTTAGAGGCTATTGCTCCTTCCAGGGCCATTAAGCTTAGGTCAAAGCGGGCTGACGGCATAAAAGGCTGCCGGGAGGTCTTGCAGCAGCTGGCTGAAGGTAAAAGGAAGACTAATTTTATTGAGGGCATGGGCTGCCGGGGCGGCTGTATCGGCGGGCCGGGGAGGATAGTGGATGATTTATATGAGGCGGCGCATGCCGTTGATGATGAAGCTGAGGAAGCTAAGATCAAGATTCCTATCAATAATCCGATGGTTTACGTGCTTTTAAGACAGCTGGGCATGAATTATAAGGCTCCCAGTATGGTTAATGGAGAGCCTTTGCGGTCTTTGCTTTACCGGCATAATGAAAAGGACTAGCTTAAAGCTAGTCCCATGTCTTAAAGGATTCCGCCGATATTATAGCCCAGACATTCCAGCTTGGAGGTCAGGTGATGTGCGTCAACGATATCTGAATCGTACTGTACCTTTACTTCATGAATCGGCCATTTGATGTTTACCGCAGCAACTCCGTCAGTAGCCATTAAAGCTTCCTTGACCTCCTTGGCTTTTTCACAGGAATTCATACCGGTAACTACTAATACTGAATCGACCATATACATTGCCAGCCCTCCTTTCTTTTTTAGGATTTGATTTGCTTTCTTTTCTTATTCATGATATAGTTGAATTCGAGGTGATGATGATGGCCAGAGCATTGGCACTTTTATCAGGCGGCTTAGACAGTATCTTAGCTGCTGCGATGATTAAGGAACAGGGGATAGATGTAATCGGTTTGGTGTTTGAAACTCCTTTTTTCTCATCTGAGGCGGCTAAAAAGGCTGTTGACCAGTTAGACATAGAATTAAAAGTGGTTGATATGACAGATGATTACTTAAAAATGCTGCCTAACCCCAAATACGGTCATGGAGCGAATATGAATCCTTGTATTGACTGCCATGCCATGATGCTGAGAAAAGCAGGCGCTATGCTGGAGGAAATGGGAGCAGATTTTTTAATTACCGGCGAGGTTTTGGGGGAAAGACCGATGTCGCAGTCTTCCCGCGGCTTAAGTCTGGTAGAAAGCTATTCCGGAGTAGGGGATAAAATACTCCGTCCGCTGTCGGCGCAGCTTTTAGAGCCAACGGCAATGGAAGAGGAGGGCATAGTGGACCGCAGCCGTCTTGGCAGGATAAGCGGCCGCTCCCGTAAAATGCAGATGGCTTTGGCTGAAAAGTACGGAATTCAGGAATATCCGACTCCGGCTGGCGGCTGTTTATTGACTGACCCCGGTTATTCCAAACGGCTGCGGGAACTAATGCAGCATGAGGAGGAATATCAGCCGGAGAATATGCAGCTGCTTAAGATTGGCCGGCATCTGCGTATGCCTTCGGGAACCAGAACGGTTATCGGCAGAAACAAAGAGGAAAACAAAATGCTGCGCGAGGCAGCCGGAGAAAACGATTTGACTATGCATGTACGGGATTATCCGGGTCCTGTTACCCTGCTCAGAGGAAATAATATAACTGAAGAAGACATTCTTCTGGCGGCCAGGATGACTGTTCGTTACAGTGATGCCAGAAAACAGGGCAAAGCGGCAGTCAGAGTGCAGAAGCTGGGACAGGAGATAAACATATTAGCCGATATTACCCCTTTAGAACAGGAAACTATTGCCCAATATTTAATCTAGCAGATAAAAAAACCTGCTGTCTTATCTTGGAAAGGCAGCAGGTTTTTTGTGGCCTTTTATAAATTAAGAAAAATTTAAAAATTAAGCAGGATATATAGATTAGCCTAAAGAATAAATAAAAGTGGTTTAAAGTGGAGGGAAATGGAGAGAAAGGCAGTTGCTGTTCATGTTCATGGGCGAGTACAGGCATAATTTAGATAATAAAGGACGCTTGATTATGCCGGCTAAATTCAGGGAAGGCTTAGGCGAGGAATTTGTTCTGACCCGTGGTTTAGACCATTGCCTTTTTGTTTATCCTATGGAGGAATGGTGTTCCTTAGAAAATAAGATCAAAGCTCTGCCTCTGGGCCGCAGTGAAGCCAGAGCTTTTGTCAGATTTTTATTTTCCGGAGCTTCTGTCTGTACTCTCGATAAGCAGGGAAGAGTAGCAATTCCCTCAGCTTTAAGAGCCTATGCCTCTTGTGAGAAAGAAATAGTTATTCTGGGCGTTTCGACCAGAGTAGAGATTTGGTCAGAGGAAAATTGGCAAAGCTATATGAATAAAGCTGAAGTTGATTTTGATGATTTAGCTGAAAAGATTATTGATACAGGTATTTAGAATAGGAGTTAAAGCTGATGGAATTTGCTCATACAACAGTATTATTGCAGGAAAGTATAGCTAATCTTAACTGTCGGCCTGATAAAATCTATGTTGACTGTACTTTAGGCGGAGGAGGGCACAGTGAAGCTATATTGAAGGCAGCAGGGCCTTCTGCCCGTCTTATTGCGATAGACCAGGATAAAGATGCTTTGCAGGCTACCTCCAGGCGACTTGAGCCTTTTAAGGAGCAGATAACTTTTGTTCACAGTAACTTTTCCCGTATAGATGAAGTGCTTAAGGATTTAAAGATCGATAAGGTGGCTGGACTGATGTTTGATTTAGGTGTATCATCTTATCAGCTGGATAATCCGGATAGGGGGTTTAGCTATATGCAGGATGCTCCGCTGGATATGCGCATGAATGCGGAAGCGGATCTGACTGCCGG
>JBJDXG010000244.1:0-2619 GCA_051866555.1 bacterium
CCGCCAGTCATCCCCGCAATCTTATTTTGGAATAATTTAAAAAATTATATACATTATTTTCAAGCCAAGACTTTTAGTCTAATAAATATTTGAATCACAATTAAAAAAATGGTCCTGCCTAAAAATCAGAACCACTTTTTACTATAATAAACTTTTAGGGAAAAAGTCTATTGATATTTAGAATTAATTATCCGTAAATTTACTGCCGAATAAAGAACTCCATTGTTAAAAATCTCCAGCTTACCATCCTGTACATGTCTTTGGTGAATACGCTCATAAGGCACCCTGATCTCTAAATTTACCGGTACTGTATTTTTCCTTCGTCTCTGCAAAATATCATCCTGCTTCAATCTTGTCCAAATACCCTTTTTACTGCCCTGAGAAACTATAGCCTCTACGCCTTCCACTCTACAGCTTAACCTATCCGTATCATGTCCTAAACGGCAATTAAAAGCAACAGAAAAAACATTAGGCTCCAGCCAATATTTTAAAAAACCCATTTTTCCCAAATCCACAGTACATTCTGCCTCTTTGCCTGCATGCAGAACAACCTTATTAAAACTTCTGTCTCCATCATTCTGCACTTTAAGCATTCCAAAAAGCACCATGATTATTACACCTAACAACGCCCATACCAATTTTTTAATTCTGAATTTACTCATAGCCAATTCGCCTTTTATCTTTTATTTTTTTCCTTATAATCTTACAGCTCAAAATAACAACTGCCAGCACTACAGGCAAGCAGCCTAACTGGCAGCTGCCGCAAGCTCCCGTACAGTTGCCACGATTCCACAAAGCTGAAATTGGAATACCTATAGCTGCTAAGAAAGTAATTACTTTATTTTTCATCATCCTTACCTCTCATAGCTGATCGCCCTAACAGGACATTCATTAATACAAACACCGCATAAAATACAATTATGAATACAATTAACAGCTTTTTTATCCTTTATGGTCATAGATTCCATCGGACAGCCCTGAATACATTTTTTACAGCCAATACATTTTGAACCGTCTATTTTTAATTTATAAACAAATGGCAGCTTACTGCTAAAGGAATGCAACAAATTCTGCACAGCACCTGCCGGACATAAAAAATTGCAGAAGCCTCGACCACCTTTGGTGAAAATGCCTAATAATCCCACCCATAAAATTAAGGTTAAGATTAAACTGCTGGTTAAAGAAATAAAATACCCAAACAATAAATAATTAACCAGCAAATCAAATAAATAAAAATTACAGTAAGCACAGGCAAGTATACTATTAAAAAAAGGCAAAATTATAAAGCCAGTCAGCATACCATAACGGAGCGGAATAATATCTACATATTTTCTCCAACTTATTTGAAGCTGTACAGGCATAAATTTGCTTAAATATTCAGTAAAAGCCCCAGCCGGACATAATCTGCCGCAAAATACAGGACCAAAAAGTAAACTCACTGCAAATAAACTCAATATACAGATTAAAAATGGCAGTGCACAATGATTAAGAGACATAGATAGTAATTTTCCATCTAAAAGATGCTCAGTCTGTATTCGCAAGCATAAGCTGTGAACAGTTAATCTCTGCCATTCACCAGTACAGATAAAGTAAATCAGCTTTTGAAAAAACGCAAAAGGTGCATAAAACAAAACAAAGCCTAAAATATATCCCCCAATACGCTTAATCTGGAAAAACATTTCTCCACTCACCTTCATAAATTAAATAGGATAGAGGCTTAAGCACGGCCCTATCCTATTTTTATCAGCATAATTCATTTAAAAGCTATAACGCAAACCTAAATTATATGTTCTGCCAGCTGTAGCTTCACTAGCATAAAATTCCCTGTCAAATAAATTATTAATACTAAATTGCAGCGTCATGTCCTCCGCAATTTCATAATTTACTGCTGCATTAACAAGAAAATATGCTTCTTCTGCACCATATCCGCTGGTTTCATCAGGGGCCTGGCGCTCGCTTACATATTGGCAGTCAAGCAATGCATTCCATTTATCATAATTATAGTTAATTCCAGCATGCAGCAAATGTTTCGGAATATCATAATTAGTGCTTTCCTTGCCGCCAGTTTCAAGTTTGCCCTGCTGCCAAGCATAGTTAAAGTAGCCGCTGAATTTATCATTAAATTTATGACTTAATTCCAGTTCAATACCTTTGCGTTTTTCTTTGTTATAGTTCATATATTTCTTAACACCTTTGCCTTTAAATTCTTCTCCTGGAAGAACACCGGATGCTGCTATTTTATCATCGGTATTAACATGATATAAAGTAACACCAAGATTGGTTTTATCAGACAGCTTCTTTCTCATCCCAATCTCAAAAGTATCTGAGGCTTCAGGCTTAAGAGCAGGATTTGGCACATACCAATAATTAGTAAATTCTGAATATCTATAGATCTTATACATTTCAGGAGGATTAAAAGAATGCCCATAAGATATGTAATAGCTGGTATTATCATCAGCCTTATAATCCAAAGCGATCTTCGGGCTTATCTCATTATAGGTTGCAGAATCGGAAGTTGTATTATATTCATTTCCTGTTTCTGTACTCCAAAATGTACCTTCTCCTTTTTTGTAATGATCATATCTCATACCCAAATACATCGTCAACGGATCATTAATT
>JBJDXG010000245.1:0-2596 GCA_051866555.1 bacterium
GCAGCCTGTCTTTTGGCGAGGATATGCCGCGAAAGTCTCTTGACATAAGGTTCTAGGATTATCCTATTGCAGCAGAGAAGGGACAATTGTGCCCTTCTCCTTCATTCCGGCGAGTACTGGTCTGGACAGAGCCCAGAAATAATTTTTTGATGAAGTACTGAGCAGCAAAAATCACCATCTTCAAAAAATATTTTCAAGAATTCAAGAACAGATTGCTTATTTAGATATGTGAAAGCCCCATCAAATGCCGGGACTAATATTTCAATTATTTCGAGACATTTTCAAAAATGCTTGACACAGGTCCTTTTTATCACACATTCTAAAACTATTTTTATCTAATTTTCATATATACCTTTTAAGGTATAAGTGCTTAAAATATGTCCATCCATCTTTCTATATAAGTCATTCAAAAAAAATCCTCTGCTTAAATCCAACATTGTATCCAAAGCAAATACATGAAGTTCATAAATATGAGCTTTGTCCGGAGGTGTCATACCACCGTAAAAGCAGGAAAGTTCCTGAGATTGTCTTCCTCCCTGAATACTTGTCCAGCTATTTACTCCCTGAACAAAATCACTGGCTGTCTGACTTTCATTATCCTTAAGCTCCAATCTGGTAATATTCGCTGCAAGCCAGTGAATCCAGCTAAAGCCCCCGGTCACAGGATAAGCATCTTTATCCTCCAAAACAAGAGCAAAGGATACCGCTTTACTTGGTGCATTATGAATTTGAAAGGGCAAAGAAAAGGTAGGAACATTATTTTCGTTAAACTGCGTTCCTCGTTTGCCGTATTGCTCCTGAATAACTCCATTTATAATACCTGTACTCGTTACAAACATGATTTCCGACCTCCTGTTTAATTTCTTTTATCAGTATAGCAGGAGGAAAAGCAGGCGTAAATTACCCACTTTTTTGTATGTATTATTCCGCTGTAACTCCTTTGGCAGTTAAAATTTCTTCCCTGCCGTTTCTTTTCAGATAATCAATACCAATACGCTGCATTATCTTCAGGGCTTCCAGTATCTCTTGCCCCATGACCGGAGTCAGAAAATATTCTACATGGAGAGGATAACCGGTAAAAATTCTTTTTTCTACAAAACCATAGTCTATAAGTTCTTTTAAATGCTCCAGCAGCATTTTTTGATTAATCCCATCTATATCCTTCTCCAATTTGGCTAAAGAAGTCGGTCCTAAACGCAAGCGCCATAAAATAATTGATTTCCATTTTCCCTTAATCATATCATGTACTAATTCCAACGGACAGGTAAACTCTTTTCTAATCTTCATTTTAATACCCTCAAAGCAATTTTTAACATAAAAATACCATAAACACAAATAAAAAATCAATGGCAATCAATAAAATCACCATTGATTTTTTTATTTACATATTACTGTAGATACTGCCGCTGGTATAAAGAGCTACCGCCGGATTATGACCGGTTACCCTGTCCTTAACTATCAGAACAGTGGTTGGAGCTTCAGCATGCCGTAAGAACAAAGCATCATGCCCCACACAAAGACCGACCAGAACATTCAAATCTGTCTTTTGTTCATTCAAAACCTTGGCCTGCATAATTGGATTGCACATTGATTCATACTTAGCTCCTTTAGTCAGGGTATGCTCCTTAGGAATACCGATTTCCGATTTTTCAATTGCTCCAATTTTACATCCGACACAATAATATTCAATGCCATGCTTTTTCAGCAGTTTAGCAAAAATACTCGTTTCATTCAGCAAGCCTACACAAGTAGCAATACCTACCTTTTTAGCGCCGAAACGCTTAATAAATTCAATCGTTTCCTGCACTCTGGTATATTTTCCATAAAATTCCCCTTCAACACTGGCAGCTATCAAGGCAAGCCTTCTGTCTACTTCATCATTCAAATAAATTTCCTTGGCAGAGTTTAAAAGTTCCTTATCTACACTGGTCGTAAGGCAAAATTTAGGATATTTGCCTTCAGTATTGTTAAAGCAGGCTTTAACCTTGCAGTCTGCACAGGTTAAGCATTGTTTTGGTTTTGCAGCCGGAGCCATTTGCAACACTTCCTTCTTTATTAAATATTTTTCAACTGACTAACATAAAATCAAGCAGCCAAACACAGGATAAGATCAGATAAAGTATTCAATTTCCTTCCTGCGCACCAGGTGGAACGCATTGAAAATTTTGTCCTTATACATATGAAAATCACCGCTGGTTCTGTCCTTCACAGTCCCGTGATCTATGGGCAGAATACTATGTACCCGTCCGGGATGTGCCTCCATTATCACTACCCGGTCCCCCAGATAAATTGCTTCATCAATATCATGAGTAACAAATACGACACTCATTTTCCGGGAAGAACAAGTATCCAGCAATAAATCCTGCAATTCCATCCGGGTAAAATTATCCAAAGCCCCAAAAGGCTCATCCATAAACAGTATCTCCGGCTCTAAAGCCAGGCTTCTGGCAATCGCTGTTCTCTGTCTCATTCCGCCGGATAATTCATGAATATAAGCATTTTTATAATTTTCCAAATGCATCATTTTTAAATATACCTCTGCCCGTTCATAGCATTCCTTTTTACCGAACTTTTTCTGTACCTCCATACCGAAGGC
>JBJDXG010000246.1:0-2595 GCA_051866555.1 bacterium
GAAATACTGCATTCCTTAGTAGATAAGAAGAGAATCTTAGCTTTAACTTATCTGGCACCTGACAGTGGAATATCTAATATTGCCGGCTCTTTAGCGGGAATTGATAATTTTATCAAGGCTGATCCGGAAAGGATTTCAGACTTAAAGCCTGATTTGGTCATTACTTCTGCCTTTATTAATCCGGAAGCAGTAGCTGTGCTGCAAAAATTAGGCATTCCGGTTGTAATGTATCCTCTGAGTGATAAATTATCAGAAATTTATCAAAATATACGTTTGATAGCCAAAGCGGTTGGGGAGGAGGCTCGGGGAGAACAGATGATTAAAGCTATGCAAAATGAGATAAAGCAGCAGCCTAAAAAGGATATTGCCTGTTTATATTACAGCCTTGACGGTGTAGTTTCCGGCAGCGGTACTCAGTTTGACGAGCTTTTGCATTTAGCCGGTTTTACTAATGCTGCGGCTGGGATTTCCGGCAGAAAATCTATTGACCGAGAAAAGCTGATAGAGTTAAATCCTGATATTATATTCGTTCCTGTCTGGTATGTAAATAAGGAGACCAGGGAAGGAGAGGGCTTAGTCAGCAGTCTTTTGCATGACCCGGCATTAGCAGGAGTTCGTGCCATTAAGAATAAGCGGGTTTATCCCTTAACTGATAAGCATATTATTTGTTCTTCACAGTATATAACAGAGGGCTGGAGGGATCTGCTCAGATTCAGCAAGCCTACCGAAGGGAGGAAAAGTGAATGAAGGCTGTATGTACTTTGCTGTTTATGCTTTTGGCCGGGGTTATCTTTAATCTTGGTTTAGGAACGGCTGAAATCAGCTATGGGGAAATTATCAAGATGCTTTTTAATTTTTCTCCTAACGCCTTTACCGAGCATGAGGCGATCATTTTCTTAATTAGAATGCCAAGGATTATTTTAGCCGTTTTAGTGGGCGGTGCTTTAGGCACAGCAGGCTGCGTAATGCAGGGCTTATATCGTAATCCTATGGCTGATCCCAGCATTATCGGGATTTCCAGCGGCGCAACCTTAGGCGCAGTTTCAGCTATTTTTTTCAGCCTTCCGGGGCTATATACCCAGCCATTTTTAGCTGTAACAGGCGGAGTGCTGGTCGCCTTTCTGGTTTTAAGGCTGGCTGTAAGGCAGGATAAGATTCAAATGATGACTCTGCTTCTGGCCGGAATAGCAGTATCGACCTTTTTAAGTGCTGTTACCTCTCTAATGCTGTCCTTTTGTTATGAATATCAATTAAAGCAATTTCTCTTCTGGACCATTGGCGGTCTTGATGGAGCAAATTGGCATCATATCCATCTCATTATAGTGCCAATTATCAGCGGCGTTATTTTTTTGTGCTTTTACGCTTGTGAATTAAATCTCTTGAACTTAGGAGAAGAGGAAGCACAATCCTTAGGCCTGAATCCTACTAAAACCAGAAGCAGGCTGCTCATAGCCGCTTCCCTGGTTACAGCTCTGGCCGTATCAGTAAGCGGGACGATTGGTTTTGTGGGTTTGATTATTCCGCATATTTTACGCCTTTTGGTAGGGAGTGATCATCGCCTGCTGCTGCCGGTCAGTGCCTTAGGCGGAAGTGTTTTTCTCTTATATGCTGATTTAATAGCCAGAACGGTTTTTCCGTTGGGAGAAATAAGAGTGGGGATTGTCACTGCCTTGATCGGCGCGCCGTATTTTCTCTATCTGCTGCTCCAAAATCGTAAGGGAGGACTGAATTTCTAATGACGAATGCTGTTTCTTTACATAATTTAAAATTTCAGCATCAGGATAAGCTGATTTTAGGGCCGCTTGAGTTGGAAATACCGGCCGGTCAGTTTACGGCTCTGATTGGTCCGAACGGTGCCGGAAAAACTACTCTGCTGCGCTGTATTGACGGGCTTCTGCGGGCTGATGGGGAAATAAGCATCATGGGTCAAACGCTGACTTCGTTAAAAGAGATCGAGATAGCCCGCCTGATTGCTTTTATGAAGCAGGAAACTCAGGTGGCATTTCCTCTGACGGTACTGGAAACAGCTTTATTGGGCCGCTACCCACATTTGTCCTGGTCGAAAAGGGTTAATGCTGAGGATAAAGAGCTGGCCCTGGGTTATCTTAAGGTCACCAGAACTGAGCATTTAGCAGATAAGCTGATTCAGAATCTTTCCGGCGGGGAACGGCAGAGAGTTATGTTTGCCAAATCCTTAACTCAGGAAGCTCCGCTTATATTGCTGGATGAACCGAGTTCCAATCTGGATATAACTCACCAGGAGGAGCTTTTCTTCTATTCCCAGAGCTTCTGCCGTCAGGGCGGAACCATTATAGCGGCGGTGCATGATCTGGCTTTAGCAGCTAAATACTGTTCTAATTTGATTTTATTAGCTTCGGGCAGGGTGTTAGCTCAGGGGAAGGCTGAGGAGGTTTTGACGGCGGACAATTTGCAGGAGGCTTATGGTCCGGGAGTATTGCCGTATTATAATTCTATTATTGGTCAATGGGACATTAATATGTTTAAGCCTACGTCTTCTGGCAGGAAAAGGGTTCACGTTATTGGCGGCGGAGGCAAGGCTGCTCCGGTCTTAAAAAAATTGCTGGAACTTGGCTA
>JBJDXG010000247.1:0-2588 GCA_051866555.1 bacterium
ATTATGCTATAATATAATTAATATAAGTCCTCGCTTATATTTTAACTCAATCCCTTGTTTATCCCTAGCTTTCTCCTAGCTAGGGAATTTTTTTAGACACTATCAACCATAACATATATTATGTAAACTTTTTAAGAGCTTAACAATCAGCTCTTAAAAATGAGGTGATTCCTCCAAAAATAAATCGAAATTTTTTAAACCGATTCTGACTCTTTCCTGAAAGACGTGTTCTATCATATTATTGACCATTGTATTATTAAACAAATCACTGACATAGACAATATTATCAATGCCGGGCTCAGAAGCTAGAAGCTCATTTTTTACCAGAGCCTCTTCAATACCGTAAACCATTTCTTCTGATGGATTGATTATCTTTACCCCCGGCAAGGTCCCACTTATAAATTTATTTAACAAAGGATAATGCGTACAGCCTAAAATCAAATAATCAATCTTATCCTGCAACTCATTAATATAATGTCTTACTGTGAGATTGGCAATCTCACTTTCAGCTAAGCCCTCTTCAATCAATGGTACAAATAAAGGACAGGCTTTTTCATAAACGCACAGCTTTGAATTGTACTTTTTGATAATTGAGGAATAAGCCTTGTTGGCAATAGTTACTCTCGTACCGATTATTCCTACTCTGGCTGATTCCGGAGCTGATGAAATCAGCTTTTTTACTGCCGGCTCTATCACCCCAACTATCGGTATATCAGGATACTTATTCTGTAAATCCGGCAAACAGGTAGCAGTTACTGTATTGCAGGCAATGGCAATCATCTTTACTTGTTTTTCCAATAAAAATTCAACAATCTCTTCCGTAAATTTTTTTATCGTGCTTATTGATTTAGAACCGTAAGGCGTTCTGGCTGTATCTCCAAAATAAATCAATCTTTCATTAGGCAAATGTTTTAATAAATAAGGAATAATCGTCATGCCGCCTATTCCTGAATCAAAAACCCCTATAGGCTGATTGTTTTTCATATTTACTTCCCCCTGCAAAACAATCTCCCATTTACAAGCTATAAATGGGAGATATATTTCTATTTTATATTATTGCACAAAACCCCAATTCCTTCAATAGCAACTTCTACTTTATCCCCTCGCTGCATAGGGCCTATTCCTGAAGGAGTTCCGGTTAAAATAACATCCTCTGCTTCTAAGGTCATGATCTGAGAAAGAAAGCTTACTATAGCTGAAGGAGAAAAAATAAGCTCCTTAGTAGAAGAACTTTGTTTTACCTCACCGTTAAGCAAAAGCTGAATTTTCAAATTGCTGGTATCCAGCTTAGTTTCAATCCAAGGGCCTAACGGGCAAAAGGTATCAAATGATTTTGCTCTGATCCATTGTCCATCCTTTTTCTGCAAATCACGGGCAGTAACATCATTGGCACAGGTATAACCCAGAATATGCTGTTCTGCCTCCTCAGCAGAAACATTTTTAATTCTGTCTTTAATAACTATGGCCAATTCAGCTTCATAATCCACCTGACTGCTCATCTCTGGATATACTATACTTTCTTCAGGGCCTATTACACTGCTGTTGGCTTTTAGGAAAACAGTCGGCTCCTCAGGCAGCTCCATTTTCATCTCTCTGGCATGGTCTGCATAATTTAAGCCAATAGCAATTACCTTTTTCGGAACACAGGGAGCTAATAACTTAACCTCTTTTAAAGGATAAATTTTATTATCACAGGATATCTCTGTATCAGAAATCAATATTCCTTTTTTTATTTCAGATTGGGTTGAAAAACGAACATAACGCATTTTACTCACTCCTATAAATTATCTATATTTTATAATATGTAAAAAAGGAGACTAAAAGCCTCCTTTTTTTATTGACTGTTTCTTCTGTTAAAACGCATTCTTTCCTGCGGATCAAGAATTTTTTTCCGTAGTCTGATTGATTTTGGAGTTACTTCTACCAATTCATCATCAGCAATATATTCCAGAGCCTGCTCCAGACTGAAAATATAAGGAGGTGTAAGCTTAATAGTATCATCAGAACCGCTTGCCCGCGTATTAGTCATATGTTTTTTCTTGCAGACATTGACTTCAATATCAAGGTCGCGCGGATTTTCTCCAACGATCATACCTAAATAAACCGGCTCACCCGGACCAACGAACAAAGGGCCTCTTTCCTGTGCACTGTTCAGACCATAAGGACAGGTTTCACCTGTTTCTGAAGCAATCAAAACGCCTTTGGAACGGCTGGAAATTTCTCCTTTATACGGACTGTAACCATGAAAAACATTATTCATAATACCATTGCCTTTAGTTTCAGTAAGGAAGCCGGAACGGAAACCTATAAGTCCTCTCGCCGGGATTTTAAATTCCAAACGCAATTGTCCGCTGCCGGTATTAGTCATGTTAATCATTTCGCCTTTTCTGACGCTAACCATTTCCATAACCACACCCATTGATTCCTCCGGAATATCAACCGTTAAATACTCAATCGGCTCCAGCACTTCATTATCTACCTTTTTCATAATAACAGTCGGTTTGGAAACCTGGAATTCATAACCCTCCCGACGCATAGTTTCAATCAAGATCGATAAATGCAGCTCGCCTCTGCCGGCTACCTCAAAG
>JBJDXG010000248.1:0-11228 GCA_051866555.1 bacterium
CCTACGCATGCGGGAGTCAAAGTCCCGTGCCTTACCGCTTGGCGACTCCCCAGCAATAAAAAGTAATAATGGAGCGGGTGAAGAGAATCGAACTCTCGCGACCAGCTTGGAAGGCTGGAGTTCTACCATTGAACTACACCCGCAAGTTACAGTCTTTTCATGGTCGGGGCGGAGGGATTCGAACCCCCGGCCCCTTGGTCCCAAGCCAAGTGCGCTACCAAACTGCGCTACGCCCCGCAACCATCAGCAGTTTCCTGCCCGACTGACATAGAATAGTATATCTCAAATCACTTAAAACGTCAAAAACATTATATGCTTTTTATCCTTGTTTTATGCATTATTATTTAATATATCTTTTCTTTTCTCCTTATATCTCTTAATTTCTTTTTATCTGAGAAAAGATCTCATTGAATATCTGCTTCATTTCCTGCATCGCCTTGCCCCGATGACTGAGTGAATTTTTCTCAGCCGTTGAAAGCTCAGCCATTGTCGCCTGTTTCTCCGGTATATAGAACAGCGGATCATAACCAAAGCCGCCATCGCCCCTTGGCTCATCAAGAATTATTCCCTCACAGACACCCTCAGCATGGGCAATCTCACCCTCATAATCTGCCAATACCAAAACACAGCGAAATCTGGCTGTTCTCTTCTCTAAAGGCACTCCCTGCAGCAATTCTAAAAGCTTCTGATTATTCTTGGCATCATCACTGTCATCTCCCGCAAAACGGGCAGAATAAACTCCCGGCTTGCCGTCTAAAGCATCAACCTCCAGACCAGAATCGTCCGCTAAAGTCAATTTGCCGGAATAATCAGCAACAGCCAAAGCCTTCTTCAAGGCATTAGCATAAAAAGTATCCCCATCTTCAACAATATTAGGGGCATGAGATAAATCAACCTCGTTAAGTCCTATCACTTCCAGCTGAGGAAAATCCGCCATTACCTTTCTCAGTTCCTCAACCTTTCCTTTATTTCTGGTTGCCAAAATCAAAGGCCATCTTCTCATTTTATTTCCTCCAAAACCTCTTTTTGCTTATTTATCAGCTCTTTTATCCCTTTTTCTCCTAAATCATATAAAATATTCAGCTGCTCACGCGTAAAAGGATATTCCTCAGCAGTCCCCTGAAGCTCTACTATCTTGCCCTGTGCCGTCATGACTATATTCATATCCACCTGAGCATGAGAATCCTCTGTATAGCAAAGATCAAGCAGCTCCTCCTCATGGCAGATTCCCACACTGACCGCCGCTAAATAGTCAGTCAGCGGCAGTTCTTTGATGACCTCATTATCAACTAATTTCTGCAAAGCATCAACTAAAGCCACATACGCCCCGGTAATCGAGGCTGTCCTGGTGCCTCCGTCAGCCTGAATAACGTCACAATCAATCCAAACAGTTCTTTCACCTAAAGCCTCCATATCTAAAACAGAGCGTAAGGCCCGGCCAATCAAACGCTGAATTTCCTGAGTTCTTCCGCTTTGCTTCCCTTTGGAGGATTCTCTGACATTTCTTACCGCTGTGGCTCTTGGCAGCATAGAATATTCTGCCGTCAGCCAGCCCTTTTTAGTTCCTTTTAAAAACGGCGGTACTTTATCCTCTATACTGGCAGTACAAATAACCTTAGTGTCCCCAACCTCAATCAAAACAGAACCCTCTGCATGTTTAGTAAAATTTCTGGTAATCTTAACCTCTCTAAGCTGATCCTTGCTTCTGCCGTCTTTTCTCATATTTCTCCCTCTTTCCGATAAGCATCTGGTCCGGTTGAATATAAATTATTGCCATTGGCATCAATAACCACAATAACCGGAAAATCTTCAAATCTAAACCGCCATAAGGCCTCCGGCCCTAACTCCGGATAAGCAATAACCTCTGCTTCCTTAATACAGTCAGCCAGGAGAGCTCCTGCTCCGCCTATGGCACCCAAATAAACTGCACCGTTTCGCTTAATAGCCGCAATTACCTCTTCACTTCTCTGTCCTTTGCCTATCATGCCCAAAAGCCCGTTATCCAAAAGAAGCGGAGCGTAGCTGTCCATTCGGCTGCTGGTCGTCGGCCCTGCCGGACCGATTATTTCTCCCGGACAGGCAGGACATGGTCCTACATAATAAATAGTTTCTCCCGTAAAATCAACCGGCATAGCTTCGCCTTTCTGCAAAGCCTCGGTCAGTCTTTTATGAGCTGCATCACGAGCGCCGTAACAGATTCCGCTGAGCAGTAATTCTTCACCTAACTGCAAATCGCGGATAACATCTTTATGTAACGGTAAAGTAATTCTTTTCACTCCCATACCTCCTAAATAATTTTTTCCGCATGACGTGCCACATGACAGTTGATATTCACAGCCACCGGCAGCCCCGCTATATGAGTAGGATACGTTTCCACCGCCAAAAACAGGGATGTAACTTCACCGCCAAAGCCCTGCGGTCCAATCCCCAGATTATTAATTCGGCGCAGCAGCTCCTGCTCTAAAGCAGCATTAAAAGCATCATCACTGCCTTTCCCCAGCGGTCTCAGCAAAGCCTTCTTCGCTAAATAAGCTGCTTTTTCCATCGTTCCGCCAATACCGACTCCCACTACTGTCGGAGGACAGGGATTAGGCCCGGCACTTTTTACCGTTTCGACGACAAAATCCTTTACTGCCTCTACCCCCTGAGCCGGCTTCAGCATACGGACAGCACTCATATTTTCACTGCCAAAGCCCTTAGGCGCTACGGTTATCTTAACCTGATCACCGGCAACCATCTGATAATGGATAATTGCCGGAGTGTTGTCCCCTGTATTATCCCTCTGCAAAGGATGACGCACCACCGACTTACGCATATAGCCCTCACAGTAGCCCTTGGCTACACCGGCATTGACCGCTTCTTCCCAGGTCTGACCGCATAAATGAACCTCCTGACCTATCTCCAGAAAAACGACTGCCATCCCGGTATCCTGACAAAGCGGACGCTGCTTTTCCTCAGCTAAGGCAATATTTTTAAGGATAGAACGAAAAACCGCCTTCCCTGCCGGTGATTTCTCCCTTTCATCAGCCTGCTGCAAAGACTCCTTGACATCAGCAGATAAAAAACAGTTAGCTTTCCGGCAAAGCTCGGCTACTGTTTCGACAATCTCTTCACTAAAAATCTCTCTCATCATAAATTCTCCTTTTAATGTATATTCCATTCCCGTTTAAAGCCTAAAATCATCGCCTTTAAGCGGCTGACTAAAGCAGAATCAAGATTATATACCAATTCAATCAGCTCAACATTAGGCGGAAGCAAAGGCGCAATTTGTTTCTTCTTCTCTGGAGACGCCAATACTACATCTATTTTCCCTAGAAAAGCCCGCAATTCCTTCTCATCGTCAGAGGTCGTAGTCAAAACAGGCAGCCGATTGATTTCCGCCGATACGAGTGAGTTTCTTACTCTGGTCTCAAAGTTTTCCGAAAAGCAGGCTAACCCGACCTTAGTCCCCTGAGGAATTTGCGCTATTTTAATCAGAGTTTTCATGCCGGCATCAAGGGGAATCGGGATTACCATTTTGTTTAAATCAGCAGTCATCACAGCTAATTCTTCGTGATGAAAAACCGTAGTTACTAAAATATCTATCCCCTGAAATATATCCGCCAGCTCCTTTTTCCGCTCTCTAAGCTCCGGCAGCAGAAAAGGCTCAATCTTGACAGACAGTTCCTGAGACAATTGTCTCGTTAAAGCATATAACTGTTCATTATTGCACTCAACAAAGCCAACCGTCAATTCTGTCAGCAGTCTTTTCTTTTCCTCAACCCGGCCATAAGTAATACTCAAAAACCGGTCCAGCCCAAAGCCAAGCTCAATAGCTTCCTCCATAGCAAGGTCAATCATCCGCAGCAAGCGTTCTTTACAGCCTTCTCTTTTATAGCGGTTGCTGCTGTCAGCCACAAAGGTACCCTTGCCCTGCTGGGAAACTATGATGCCTTCAGCTTCCAATTCCTTATAGGCAGCACTTATAGTATTCCGGCTAACATGCAGCTGTTTCGCCATATCACGCTCGGTAGGAATCCTCTCTCCTTCTATTATTTCCTTCTCATAAATCTTCTCTTTAATAACCTCTTTTACCTGTTGATAAAGCGGTATGCCCTCTTTCTTCTCTATTTCCCAATCCATAACTTTCCTTCTTCCCCTCCTGTGCAAATCGTATAGAAAGCCTCGATGTATTAATTCATCGAGGCTTTCCTTCATTCCTTTATCATAGTCTCATCTTTTGCCAACGGTTCTGTTAAATCAACGTGCTCCACTAAAGAATCTATCTTTTCTCCGTCTAACAAAAAGGAAACTTTTTCGATTTCAGGGAATTGAGTTAAAGTATCAACTATTGAATATACAGTAAACAGTTCTGCCGTACTGCCTCCCCAATGACGATCACGCAAATTATGGTCAAAATTTACCGTCGCTGTTTTGCCCTCCAGCTTAAAGCTAAGCAGCTTAGTGCCTTCAGGAATAGTTCGGCAGAGCTCCTTGTTGTCAGGTCCACGCAGCAATTCCTCCAGCACCTCATGGTAAAAATTTTCTCCGGTCTTGACTTTACGGCTTTCCGGTATCAAATTAAGCATCTGCTGATCGCTGAAATAAAGCTTAACTAACCTTTCCTGACTGTCATTAGCCTCCTTCTCAGTCGGCAGCGGTTCAGCCGGATTAGTTTCTTTCTGTGAAGAAGTATTTAACTGAGGGGTATTAACCTTGACCCCTGCTGAATCACAGGCAGCAGCTAAAAAGGCACTGATTAAAAGCACTAGACTTAACAGCCATATTGTTCTCTTACGCATCATTTCTCATCTCCTATTCGCCGCAGTAATCAGCGATTCCTTTAAAAATCGCCTCTGCCATTTTCTTTTGCTCGTTACTGTCAGCCAACATACTTTCTTCATGCGGATTAGAAATAAACGCCAGTTCAACCAACACCCCGGGCATAACCGTATTGCGCAAAACAGAGAAATTAGCTGTCCTGGTTCCTCTGTTCTGCAGACCAACTCCCTGTACCAGTCTGTTTTGAATACATTTAGCCAGCTCAGCACTGTAAGTGGTGGAAGCCCGGTTATAGGAATAGGTTTCCGAACCACCGGCAGCAGGAGCCGCCGCTGAATTAGCATGCACACTGATAAAGAGGTCTGCCCCCCAATTATTAGCTATATCTGCCCTCGGCACAAGATCGATAAAGTAATCACTGTCACGGGTCATAATTACCTCTGCTCCGGCTAAACGCAGAAGCTCAGCCAGCTCAAGGCCTACACCCAGCACCACGTTTTTCTCTTTTACCCCATTAGGTCCGATTGCCCCCGGATCATTTCCGCCATGCCCCGGGTCAACAACTATCTTCTTGCCTTTAATCCCGTCTTTAATGCGCTCCTGCTGGTGAACACTGCTTGCCGGTGTACTTACCGGAGTAAAGGTCTGCCTGGTTACATTATCCCCTATTTCAAGCGTAAAATTAGCAGAAGCACTGTTAGGATTAATTCTGTAATTAGTATTTTTAACTAAATCAATAACCACCCTGGTCGTAGTTTTATTGAACTGACCGATCCGTACTTTTTTAACAAATTCACTGTTGACTATAATTTCAGGATTAACCGTTCCTATCTCGGCATTGCCAAAATCAATAACCAGCCTTTCAGTATTAGGCAGTCTTTTGACATAGGTTATGGTCGTTACCTTATCTAAATTAAAGGTAAGCAGATCCTTATTTCCCTCTCTCTTATACTCACCCTTTAAAAAGCGGCTGTTTCTGCTGGTTGTATTAACCTTACTGCTTATATTATTATTATCAGCTTTCACCTCTAAACCATTAGCCACAATATTAAAAGCATTTTTTTTCTGATCGTAATTCGCCTGTACGCCAAAAATCCGTTTAAAAACATAAGTACCAACAAAAAGCTGGTTATCCTGCCAAACAGCAGGAGTATCAATCCAGGTCTGACGGTCATTGACCTTCAGATACTGCGTATCAGCCTTGACCTGAAAGGTCTTATCCTTATACTTGATCGTCACCTGCTTCTTTTTCCGGTCTGCCTTATAATCTGCACCCAGCTTACCTGCCGTATATTCTAAAGTAGCCATAGGCTTGCCGTTTATCAGCTTAGCCGCCATTCCCTGCTTGACAACTTCTCCGTTAAAGGTACATTCTGCTGAATTAGCCAATGCTTGTCCAACACAAGTAAAGGCGAGAAGTAATGTCAGCAGAAAAATTATCGTCTTTTTGCTCATCAGCCCTCTCCCCTTCCTCAAAATAGTTCTTTTATTATTTTAACATACTTTTAAAAGCAACAAAAGACTAAACGAACTGAGAAAATCAGCCATTTTTCTCACGATATATACAACGTCCGACAGATGATATGAGAACTATGCTGCCGCCGATAACTGCCCAGATTCCCGGAGCCTCCCCGACAAAAACCAGCACCCATAACGGATTTAAAACAGGCTCAATCACCGCCACAAGCGAAGCTTCCAGGGCCTCTACCTTTTTCAGAGCCAGGGTATAAGCCACATAAGGCAGCCCTAACTGGAAAACTCCCAAAATCAGCAGATTAAAGCAGGAAACAGCATCAGGCAGCCCCTGAAACCAAAAGGGCACAGCCACCAAAGCGGTAAATAAATTGCCTAATAAAGTAGTCTCCAAAGGCGAGGAATCCTTCTGCATCCTTATACAGATAGTACAGGAAGCAAACGAAGCACCAGCCAGAATAGCTATCAAATTGCCAACCATGCCATGAGTATTCAGATTATCAAAAAAGAAGAGAACCATGCCGCAAAAGATAACCAGAATAGTCAGCCAATCAGCTCTGGTAACTCTTTCCCTTAAAAAATAATAGCTGAAAAAAGCAATAAACAGGGGCATCGTATATTGCAGTAAAATAGCATTAGCCGCCGTTGTCAATTTAGTAGCCAAAACAAAGCAGATAACGGTTGCCATATAAGAAAAAGCACCTATAAGCTGCGGTTTGGACCAGGTAAACCTTGGTTTACCGATGCAAAGCAGAATAACCACCGCCGCAATGGCACTTCTAGTTCCGGCAATCGCCAGCGGAGACCAGGCAACTGATTTTATAAATAATCCCCCAATGCTAAAGCCTATAGCGGCCAAAGCCAATAGAATTAAAGATTTATTTCTGCTCAAAGCTTTCCCTCCTTAAGGTTTGTAACATAATTCATTCTATTTAGACAAAAAAAATCCTCTGCAAAATTGCAGAGAATCAAAAATGTTTGGATATTTCATTGATAAACCATAATAAAAGACTTATACAGCTGAGACTGATTACCTTCTGAACGATTTTTTTCTGATAATAAATCCGGTTGGCAGATGATAAGCTGCGTAAAGCATAGACGCTTATCTGGAGTATGAATAAAAATAATTGCAGTAAAAGAATTCCCGCTACAACAGTCAGGAGTGCGAGCATAGATCTCACCTCTTCTTATCTATTACTCTAAAAATATATGCCGCATAATCCTTTTTAGACCGGAAAAATCCTTGACAGCAGGAAAAACAAAGATTAGAATAAAATTAGTATTAGTGAATGAAACTACTAATAGAGGTGAGCAGCATTAAAGAACTGATTGAGAAATTACAGACCCTTGGTTTTACGGAAAATGAATCTAAAGTTTATCTGGAACTGAATAAACGAGACGGTCTTACCGGCTATGAAGCAGCCAAACAGGCAGCCATCCCCCGGCCCAATGCTTATTCAGCTTTGCAGGGATTAGTTGAAAAAGGAGCAGCCTATAAAATTCAGGGAGAGCCTAACCGCTATTCTGCTATTAACATAAAAGAGCTGCATTTCAACCTGATCAAAAAGGCAGAAGATGCTTTAACCTTTATTGAAAATAATATTACAGTCAATCCTAATATGCCTAACGCTTTTTCCACTATTGAGGGCGATCAGAACATTCTGACCAAGATTAGCTTTCTTTTGCAGCAGGCTAAGCAGAGCATTTATCTGGATGTCTGGAAGGAGGATCTCGATTATCTGCAAAAGCCTCTTTTGCAGGCGGAAGAAAAAGGCGTTAAAGTCGTAGTCATTTCTGTCGGCAAATCAGCCATTCCGCTGCAGCATCTCTATGAACACGGCAGAGAGGAAGAATGGGCTAAGGATCATGCCCGCGGCATTCATTTAATCATTGATTCCTCAGAAGCTCTAACCGGCGGATTAGGCAAGGATAAGGATTCATCTGCCCTGTATTCGAACAATCCCAATCTGGTTGAATTGATTAAGGAATCTATGGTGCATGAAATAATATTATTAGAAATTAAAAAAAATTTTGGTTCTGAGTTAGCTAAGAAATTCGGACCTAATTTGAATAAAATGCAGCAAACTATTTCTTGTCTCAGACATAACAACCAATAAAAAAGAAAGAAGGTAAGAATCTTGAATCAAAAATTAACCAAACTACAATCCATCCCCAACTCTACTATTGCTGTTAAGGATAATGAGCTTTGCTTCGGTAAGTATACAGCAGCCGAATTATTAGACAAATTCGGCAGTCCCTTATATATTTACCAGGAAAACGTTCTGCGTGACCGCTGCCGCAAATTGATGCAGATGATTCATCACGATAAGGTTATCGTCCATTATTCAGCCAAAGCCAATACTAATATAGCTTTATTGAAGATAATCAGAGAAGAAGGGCTTTGCGCAGACGCAATGTCGGCCGGAGAAATTTTCTCCGAGGAAAAGGCCGGCTTTACGCCGGACAAGATTTTCTTTGTCTGCAATAATATCGATGAAGAAGAAATGATGTTTGCTGTAAAAAAAGGGCTTAAAATCAGCGTAGATTCCTTAAGTCAATTAGAAATGTTCGGCCGCTTAAATCCCGGAGGAAAGGTAGCTGTAAGAATCAATCCCGGTTTTGGCAAGGGCCATCATGAAAAGGTAGTAACCGGCGGAGATAAAACTAAATTCGGAGTTTATCACAGTGATGTAGAAAAGATCAAAGCCATTGCCGCTAAATACAATCTGCACATCATGGGCATTAATATGCACATTGGTTCTAATTTCTTTGAACCGGAAGCTTATATAGAGGCGGTTAAAGTAATTCTTGGCATAGCCAGACAATTCGAGGAGCTGGAATTTATCGATGCCGGAGGCGGTTTCGGCATAGGCTATAAGGCAGAAGAAGAAAACCTTGATGTATTGGCTTTAGGAGACAAGCTGACTTCCGTACTGAAGGACTGGATGAAGGAATACGGCAAGGAAATAACCTTCGCTATGGAACCGGGCCGTTATGTGGTATGTGAATCAGGCATAATCCTGACCAAGGTGCACAGCACCAAGCTGAATCCGGGCAACCCGCCGCGCAAATTCATTGGAACAGATACCGGCTTCAATGTTCTGGCACGTCCTATTATGTATGATTCCTACCATGAAATCATCAATGCCAGCAACATGAATACTGAAGAAAAAGAAACCGTTGATATCTGCGGCAATATTTGTGAATCAGGCGATTTGCTGGCTCGTGACAGAGAGCTTGCCCCAACTAAGGAAGGAGATACTTTGGCTATTTTAGATACCGGAGCTTATGGCTTTACCATGTCCTCCAACTACAACTGCCGTTTAAAACCGGCTGAGGTCTTAATCACTGAAGACGG
Organism: bacterium; assembly: GCA_051866555.1. GTDB lineage: Bacteria > Bacillota > JBJDXG01 > JBJDXG01 > JBJDXG01 > JBJDXG01. Next base: position 9,593 of record JBJDXG010000248.1, read on the forward strand.
AGAGGCTAAATTAATCAGAGAACGTGAAACCCTGGACGACCTGCTGAAGCATCAGATATTTTAAAAGCGAGGAAAACGAATAATGGAATTTATCAAGTCAATATTCTATTTTATCCTGGCAGGAATATTTGAAATAGGAGGCGGCTATCTTATATGGCTGTGGCTGCGTGAAGGCAAAGGTCTATTGTATGGCATCCTGGGAGCCATAGTATTAGTATTATATGGCGTAATCCCTACCTTACAGCCTGCAAGTGCCAATTTTGGCCGAGTATATGCAGCTTACGGCGGAATATTTATCGCTCTCTCCATACTATGGGGATGGAAAATTGACAATGTGATCCCTGACAGATTTGATTTAATCGGAGGAGTTATTGCATTAATCGGCGTTATTGTCATCATGTACGCTCCCAGAACTTAAACTTATAACAACTAATACCTGTTTTTTAAGCTCTTCAGCCAAAAACAGTAATCTCCTGTGGAAATCAGTGCTTTCCAGCAGCTAATTTTCCGCAGGAGATTTTCCTTTCTTCTTACATTTCAAACTGCTTAATCTAACTTTGCTTTAATATGATTTAGCAGTATATAAGGAAACACCTATATTCTTACTTCTGAAAGTAGAAAATGATTGAGTATAATAATGAACTACTAAATCACCTCTGGAATTACAATCAAAGATATTAACACTGTCAGAATTTACAGAAACAACAATCATTGAATGAGGTCCGCCATTTGTTCTTCTTACTTGAAGAAAATCCCCCGGTCTTGCCTGAGACATTAAATCAGCCAGTTGATTTACAGAATAGTTATATAAAGTTCCTACTTTTCTTACATTACCATTTAAGTTGTTCAAAATATAATTAGTTTTATTGGAAGAAACTGAACCTGAACCTATATATCCAGTACCAAATAACTGATTAAAAATCATTGAAGCAAAACCTTTACACTGCACAGCACCATAATAAGAACCTGTCCATTTTTTTTCATTATATTGATTAATCAAACTTTTCAATTTGTTTGTATAAGATGAAGATGATGAAGAAGTAGAATTTGAAGAAGATGACTGAGAAACCTTACTTAAAATCCACCTTTGAGCATCTCCTCCATGAAAATCCCAAACACATATATTATTGCCATCATCAGTTCCAGCATTATAACAATCCAATGCTTTGCCTAATTTTGAGTGAATACAATACGTTCCATCTCCATTTTTCACAAAACGCCATAATTGAGCATCTCCGGCATCATAAGAATATTGTTCAACATTATAACCTGCCGATATATTAACATCCAAAGCTTTGCCGGAATGACCTGCTCTAATTGTATGCCAACCATTTCCTATATGCTTAATATAAAATTTTTGCTGTGGAACATTAACATAAGTCCATAGCTGTACATTTACCCGATCACCCATTTTAGCATTATCCACATCAAGACCTTTGCCCGGTGATAACTTAGCTCCTATTCTATACCAGCCTTCATAAATAATAGCAAAATTATTCGAGTTATTACTATTACTGTTACTATTATTATTTGAGCCTGAAGTTTCAATCCAACCCATTTTATAACCATTACTGGTTGGATAAATTATTTGAAGCATATTGCCTGATTGCGAAACAACAGTAATATTATCCGTACT
>JBJDXG010000249.1:0-2542 GCA_051866555.1 bacterium
CAAGCGAGCAGCCTTTTTACCCAGTTCAGTCAAAGACTGACTGCTGTTCTCCAAAAGAGCCAGCTCCTCTTTTAATTCCGCCAAACGCTTATGGAGACCGTTAAAATCAGTCCGATATTTTTTCTTTAAATTATTGATTAAATAAATCCTTTGCTGCACTGCTTCCAGACGATAATCATCAAGGTCGATATTATCCTGCTCAAAGGATAAGTCATGCGCCAATTCCTCCAGCTCATAGCGCCAGGAATTTACCTTCTCCGCCAGAGCCTGATAATCAGCATTAAGCGGTTTAAGCTCCATGAGGTCATCGGAAAGCTGATACATTTTATCCAGCAGAGAGGAATCATCAGCCTGTAAAAGAGAATAAGCATGAATTATCTTTTCCTTCATCTTTTCCGCATTAGCCAGACGAAATTCCTCTTTAGCCAGCTCTTCTTCTTCATTCGGCTTGAGACCTGCCTTTTCCAATTCACCTATCTGAAATAAGAGCAGCTCCTCCCGATAATTCCTGTCCTCTGTTTTACCCTTCAGTTCTCTGTACTGCTGCATACATTCCTGCCAATTATTATACAGCCCTGCTGTCCGTTCTTTTATACGGCCTAATTCTCTGCCGCCGTAGCAATCGAGAAGCTCCAGCTGCTTATCGTGCTTAAATAAGGAAACATAGTCATGCTGACCATAGACATCTATAAGATAACGGCTCAGCTCCTTTAAGGTGCTCAGAGCCGCTGCACGTCCGTTGATTCGGCAGCTGCTTTTGCCGTTTAACTGAATCTTACGGGTAATGATCAGTTCTTCATCCTCTTCATAAAGCTCCTGCTCCTCTAAAAAAGCAATCAGCTCCTGACAGTTATGTAAATCAAAAACAGCCTGAATGACCGCCTGCTGCTGTCCTGCCCGAATCACCGAGCTGCTGCTTTTAGCTCCCAAAACCAAACTCAGAGCTCCTAAAATAATCGATTTTCCGGAGCCGGTTTCCCCGGTTAAGATATTCAGACCGGGCTGAAAGTTAATATTTAGCTTATCGATCAAAGCATAATTAGTAATGTCCAGTTCTCTCAGCATTGCCTTTTACCCCATCATTTTCCGGAATTTTTGCACTAATTCCTCTACTTTATCCTTAGGCTTAATGATGATCAGCACATTATCATCCCCGGCAATCGTTCCCATGACCTCCGGCAGATTGGCTTCATCCAAAGATGCGGCAATCGCATTGGCCGTACCCGGCAGGGTCTTTAAAACGATAAAGAACTCCATATAATCAATATGGACAACAAAATCCTTAAAAATCTTGCCCATAACGTCATACATATTGCCTACCGATTTGTCATAAGGCAGGGCATATTTATACCGGTCACCGCCGGCAGGAATTTTAATCAGGCGCAGCTCCTTAATATCACGTGAGATAGTCGCCTGCGTAACCTTCATCCCTTCCTTTTCCAAATCAAGAGCCAGCTCTTCCTGAGTTTCCACGCCTTTTTTCTTAATAATTTCCATGATTTTAGCTTGCCTTTTAGCTTTTGTCATTGACTTAACCTCTTTTCTATCAACAGCAAAAATGGAGCCTTGCCCGGACGGTTGGGAAAATCCAGCTTTAAAGCGCTGTACTGCTGCCAGTCAAGCTCGCTAAGCCATCTGTCCAGCATTATCTTTTCCTCCCAGCCGGCCTCATGTCCGGGGTAAACCACAACCGTTATTAGCCCTCCGGGCTGCAAAATTTCCAAAGATGCATTCAAAGCCTTTTCCGTAGTGACGCTCTTAGTCGTTACCGCATGGTCTCCCCCCGGCAGATAACCGAGATTGAACATCACCGCCTTGACTGAGCCTGCCGCACAGTATTCCTTCAGCCGCTCATGGCTGTCGAGAATAAGCTCTGCCACTGAGCCGACCAGCTTTTCAGCCGCCGCCAACGCCTCCGGCTGAATATCAAAGCCCAGCACCCGCCCGCTTTCACCGACACACTCAGTCAGAAAAAGCAGATCACGCCCCTTGCCTACCGTAGCGTCAACCGCAGTATCTCCCGGCACCAGTACCTGTCTTAAAAAATCCCGCGCCAGCTTTAAAGGGGTTGAAAGTACAGCATAGCCCTGCATTTAATGGCCTCCCTTTTGCAGTCTCGTTCTCAGCAGACGGTAAAAATTCTTTTCCTGCAATTTAATCAGCTTAGCACTGTGCTTTGATTTCTTGATCTCAATCTGATCGCCTGACTGTAAAAAGAAATCCTCCTGTCCGTCAGCCGTTAAATTCAATTCACTGTAATTAGACCGCACAATGACATTGATCTTCTCACTGCTGGAAATGACCAGCGAACGGGCATACAGAGTATGCGGACAGATAGGAGTTATGATCAGAGAATCAACATACGGACTGACTATCGGCCCGCCGGCGGAAAGCGAGTAGGCGGTTGAACCGGTAGGAGTCGCTACAATCAAGCCGTCAGCCGTATAGGTATCGACATAATTGCCGTCAATGCTTACCTCCAGCTGCATTATCCGCGATAAACCGCATTTAGCCAGAACAACATCATTAAAAGCCGTCAGAC
>JBJDXG010000250.1:0-11057 GCA_051866555.1 bacterium
ATTCCCTGCAATGAAAGAGGAGCCATTATTGTTAATGACTACTTAGAGACCGGAGTTAAAAATATTTATGCCGTAGGGGATGCGGTAGAAAAGAAAAATATTTTGACCGGACAAACAGAGCTTCTGCCTTTAGCCGGGCCGGCTAATCGTCAGGGGCATATTGCCGCGGATAATATTGCCGGCTTTAAAACGGCTTATCCGGGTGTACTGGGTTCAGCGATTTTAAAGCTTTTTGATATGACGATTGCGGTTACGGGCTTGAATGAAGTTAAGGCCAAAAAAGCCGGACTGAATTATGATAAGGTTTTTACTATTTCTAACTCTCATGCTGCTTACTACCCCGGCGCAGAGCCTATGATGATCAAAACGCTGTTCTGTCGTGACAGTGGGAGGATTTTAGGGGCACAGATCGTGGGATTTTCCGGAGCGGATAAAAGGTGTGATGTCCTGGCGACAGCAATTAAAGCCAGAATGACGGCTTCTGATCTGGCTGCCCTGGAATTGTGCTATGCTCCTCCTTTTTCCTCGGCGAAAGACCCGGTAAATATGATCGGTTATGTTATTGAGAATATTTTGCAGGGCAGACTAAAGCAGTTTCATTGGCATGAGGTTGCTGATTTGCCTAGAGACGGCAGTGTGCTGCTTTTAGATGTTCGTACTGCTAAGGAGTATGAAAAGGGGCATATTTCCGGCTTTAAAAATATACCTTTGGATGAACTGCGGGATAATTTGGCTCAATTAGAACGGGGCAAAAAAATATATGTTCATTGCCAGAGCGGCTTAAGAAGCTATATCGCCTGTCAGATTTTAAGTCAGAATGGCTTTGACTGTTATAATTTTTCAGGCAGTTATCGTTTGTATAAAATGATTAGTGACAAGCAGGAGAGATTAAAAAAATAAAGCTTTTTATTTCATATTATGAAATGCGTTTTCAAAATTATTGACAGGGACAGAATAAGCTGTTATACTACTAATAAATTATAGAGGGAGGGGATTTTTAAATGAAAAGAAACGTTTTTGTAGTATTCAGCTTATTAGTTTGTCTTTGTTTTACTGCTCTCTTTACAGGCTGCCAGAAAAATGCTGCTGATGATACTGTCAAGTTAGGAGCGGTTCTGGAATTAACTGGCGGGACAGCGACCTTTGGTCAGTCTAATTCCAAAGGGATTGCTTTGGCTTTAGAAGAGATCAATGCTAATGGCGGTGTTTTAGGCAAGAAATTGGTTATTATTGAAGAGGATGATAAAAGTGAACCGGCAGAGGCTGCCAATGCGACGAAAAAACTCGTTGACCAGGATAAAGTAACAGCGATTATTGCTTGCGTAGCCAGCTCTAATGCTTTGGCAGCGGCTCCTATTGCTCAGGCTGCCGGTGTACCTTTAGTTTCCCCGGCGGCAACTAACCCTAAGGTTACTGCAACGGGTGATTACATATTCCGGGTCTGCTTTATTGACCCATTCCAGGGCGTTGTGGGAGCTAAATTTGCAACTGAGGATTTAAAGGCTAAAAAAGCAGCTATTTTTACTGACATCACCAGTGATTACAGCAAGGGGTTAGCCCAATGCTTTAAAGAAAGCTTTATTGCAGCAGGCGGAAAAATTGTTGCGGAAGAGTCTTATGCTCAGAAGGATACAGATTTTAATGCTCAGTTGACTAAAATTAAATCAGCTAATCCGGATATAATTTATATTCCCGGCTATTATACTGAGGTTGGAATGATTGCTAAGCAGGCTCATCAGCAGGGATTTGAAATACCGCTTTTAGGTGGAGATGGCTGGGATTCTCCTAAGCTGGCAGAAATAGCTGGCAATGCTATTAACGGCTCTTATTTAACTAATCATTATTCTTCTGAGGACAAGGATGCCAGAATTCAGGATTTTGTAAAAAAATATAAAGCGAAATATAATGAAAGTCCGGATACCTTTGCTGCTTTAGGCTATGATGCTGCGATAGTAATTGCTGATGCGATCAAAAGAGCCGGCAGTACGGATACACAAAAAGTCAGAGATGCTTTAGCGGCGACTAAAGACTTTCCAGCTGTAACAGCTAATATTACTATTGATAAAAATCGTGATGCAACTAAGGCGGCAGTTATTTTGGAGATGCAGAACGGCAAGCAGCATTTTGTGAAAAAGGTTAATCCTTAAAAGATAAGGCAGCAGTGAAAGACAGTTCATTGCTGCTCTTTATTTAAAAAACGAGTATTTTTGGAAAATTTAGACGAGTTACAGACAAAAATAAAAATATATGATAAAATAAAAGCATTGAAGTTTCAAAGACTTAATTTGCGAAACTCTATACTGCTATTTTATTTAATAAGGAGGGTTTAAAATGAAAAACTGGAAGAAAATAATTGCTTTTGTTTGTCTGGTAGGAGCATTGTTTGCTTTGGCTGGCTGCGGGCAGGAAAAAGATGCAGCTACAGAGCAGGGACAGAAAAAGTTTTTAATTGCTACTGATACGACTTTTGCTCCATTTGAATTTGAAGATGCTTCTGGAAAATTTGTCGGAATTGACATGGAGCTTTTGGAGGCCATAGCTAAGGATCAGGGATTTGCTTATGAGGTTCGTCCTTTAGGCTTTAATGCTGCTGTGCAGGCTTTGGAAGCTCAGCAGGTAGACGGTGTTATTGCCGGAATGAGCATTACTGATGAAAGAAAACAAAAATTTGACTTCTCTGAACCGTATTTTGATTCCGGAGTAGTTATGGGTATTGCTGCCGATAACAATGAAATTAAAAGCTATGATGATTTAAAAGGCAAAAAGGTGGCGATTAAAACCGGTACAGAGGGTGCTGATTTTGCCGAATCAATTAAAGGAAAATATGGTTTCACCACTGTTGTCTTTGAGGATTCAGCTAATCTTTATGAAGATGTAAAAGCCGGAAATTCAGCAGCTTGCTTTGAGGATTATCCTGTTTTAGGGTATGCTATTACGCAAAATGTTGGTTTGAAGATAGTAACTGAAAAAGAACAGGGTTCTTCTTACGGCTTTGCGGTTAATAAAGGAAAGAATAAGGAACTGCTTGAAATGTTCAATAAAGGCCTGGCTAATTTAAAAGCTAATGGAAAGTATCAAGAAATTCTTGATAAATACATTAAAGAGTAGAAATTATGGGATTTATAGAACTTATCATTCAGAATTATCCTCGTTTATTGACAGGTCTTCTGATTACGGTAAAGATAACCTTTATTTCTTTGCTTTTAGCAACTCTGTTAGGTCTGATTTCTTGTTTTTTCACTATTTCCAAAAACAAGATTTTGAGCTTGCTGGCTAATGCTTATATTGATATTATTCGCGGAACTCCGCTCTTAGTTCAGGCATTTTTTATTTATTTTGGGGTGCCGCAGCTGTTGGGAATTAGATTAAGTGCTGATGTTGCAGGAATAATCACTCTCAGCTTGAATGCCGGAGCTTATATGTCTGAAATTTTCCGGGGAGGAATTCAGGCTATAGACAAAGGTCAAATGGAAGCGGCCCGCAGCTTGGGGCTGTCTTATGGGACAGCTATGCTGAAGGTCATTCTGCCGCAGGCTGTGTTGATCATTATTCCGGCGTTAGTTAATCAGTTTATTATTACCTTGAAGGATACTTCAATTTTATCTGTTATAGGAATGAGAGAGCTGACACAGACAGGAAAATTAATTGTAGCAGTAAATTTTGAATCATTTAAAACCTGGGCGATCATAGGTATTATGTATTTGATCGTAATTTATCTGCTTTCCTGGCTGTCCAAGCGGTTGGAACAAAAATTAGTTTTAAGCAGAAAAGGTTAAAAATTATAGAGTTTCGGTAAATTAAGACAATAAAAAGGATTGTTGATTAAGCTGTGAAGCTTAGTTACAATCCTTTTTATTTTAGGTAATTATAATTTTTGCTGTGCTAAAAGCTGCTCCAGAAAAAGCTCAACCTTTCCTTTGTTTTTTTCGCTTAAGCTGCGGTAAATATTAATAATATTTTCTTCTTCCGCTGAGTAGCTTGCTTCGCAGTTTGCTTTTTCGGCGACATCATTGGTATTGCCAAGTAAATAGTCAGTTGAGGTGTGAAAATAATTAGCCAATTGTTTAATGGAATTAAGGTCTGGATAGCGATCTCCTCTTTCGTAATGTCCGTATGCTGTTTCTGTAATGCCTAGAAATTGTGCTATGTCGTGCTGTGTTTTGCTTCCCCGTAGCTCACGTAATCTGCTACCTAATAAATTGCCTGGTTTTTTCATAGAGTATCCCTTCCTTTCTATTATATGATAACAAATTGTTATTCGAAATATAGTTACATTATGTAATAAAGAATACGCAAAAACACTTGAAATAAAACTATATGTTATATATAATAAAAATAAGAAACAAAATGTAACAACAAAGGAGAAAATGATGAATTTTAAAGAATTTAGAATCAGAAAAGGGTTTGTTAATGTGGCTAATTTGGCAAAAATACTGGGAATTACTAAACCTTATATTTATATGATGGATAACGGAGAACGCACTCCGGGCTTAAAATTGATGAAAAAAATGAGTGAATTATTTGACACTTCGCTTGATGAGATGAATGCTATTTTTTTTGACGACAAACCTTACAGTATGTTATAAAAATATTCATTAACAGCTAGCTGCTAATGGTTTTTATAGATAAAAATGGAGGTGGTATAAATGGGTAAAAAAATTGGAACTATTCTTATTTTGAGTTTATGCCTGGTATGCTGTTTTTTCGTGATTTCCTTTGCTCAGGATGAAGTTGACTGGGAAAAAGGAATTATTACAGCTACCGGTATAGGTGTGCCTTCGAGTAAGGCAGTGAGTTTAAACCAGGCAAGAGCTATGGCGTATCGGGCGGCTAAGGCGGATGCTTACCGCAATTTGGCAGAAATCATTGATGGTGTTCAGGTGGATTCTGAAACGACAGTAAAAAATTTGGCTTTGGAAAACGATGTAATAAACCTGAAGATAAAATCCTTTATCAAAGGAGCTAGGGTTGTCAGTGAAAAAATGGACAGAGATGGAATCTGGCACGTTACCATGAAGCTGAACTTATATGGCGGAACAGACAGCTTGAGCAAAACGGTTTATGATAATATTGCTGTGCCGAAGAAACCGTTGCCAGAGGTTGCCTTTGATACAGTCAGAACAGAGGTAAGCACAGTTAAAACGAGTACGGTTACGCTTACGGAAACAGTAAGCGGACAATATACCGGTTTGGTTGTGGATGTAACTGGCTTGCAATTGGAAAGATGTATGTCGCCTAAGATTATTGATGAAACGGGCAGAGAGATTTATGGCACTATGTATGTTGATGGAGAATATTTATCTGAATATGGCATTTTGAGCTATGCTTATACTCCTAATATGCTGGCAAAAGTAGCAAACGGAACCTCCCGTGCTGGAAATAAACCATTGACTGTTAAGGCTGTTGGGGTAGCTAATCATGGCTATAATATGATAATCAGCAAGGCTGATGGAGATTTGATTTTAGCGGCTAATAAAACGAATGGCTTTTTGCAGAAATGCGCTGTTATAGCTAAAAAAGGTTAAAATGAGGTGATGATTTGAAAAAATTTGTTAGTTTAATTATGATGAGTCTGCTTTTGGTTTTATCTTGTGCTTTTTTAGCTCAGGCTGAAAATGTTAAAAAGACAGTGGCGATAATTACTTTTTCTAATGCGACACCTTATCCTCGTTTGGGGGCAGCAGTGGCAGAAACTCTAACTGTTGAACTGGTGAAGAATAAAAATTATAAGGTGGTTGAAAGATCAAAGCTGAAACAAATACTGGGAGAACAATATTTAGCGTCAAGCGGTGCTGTTGATTTGGAAAGCAATCCTGTTCCTTTAGGAAAATTAAAGGGAGTAGATTATTTGATTACCGGCGCTGTTTTAAAGGCGGAGCAATCTACCCAGAGTATGCATATTCCGCTTTTTGGTGGGATTGGAGGCAGTAAATCTAAAACAGAAATAGGCATCAGTGTCAGATTGGTTGATGTAAAAACAGGTGAGATAATTATGGCTGAAGAAGCTATAGGTAATTCCTCATCAGGTGGTGCAAGCATTGGCGGAATAGGCTCATTTCATGAGTTTGAAAGCAGCGGTTATGGTGAAGCGACTAAGGAAGCGGTAAAAAATATAGTAAATAAATTAAATCAGATGAATCCTGTGGAAGGTTTGGTTGTTAAGGTTGATGGGGATAAGGTCTATATTGATTTAGGCAGACAGGATGGTGTTGAAGTAGGGCAGGAATTTAAAATTTTTGTTGAAGGAGAATTGATAAAGCATCCGGTTACTGGTGAAATTATGGGTACTGACAGAATTGAAAAGGGTACACTTAAAGTGGAGGATGTTTTGACCAGTATGTCTGTCTGCAAATTAAAGAAAAAAAGCAAAACTATTTTGCAAAGCGGTGATAAGGTAGTTAGAAAATATTAGAGGCTTTGCTATGAAAAAAATAAGTTTTATATTATTGTTTTTCTGTATTTTATTGTCAGCAGCTATGGCTGCTTATGCTGCTGACAGGGAAACTGTTGCTGTGGGTTATGGTGCCAGCTATCAATCAGCTTTAGATGATGCTTTACGCAGCGGAGTTGAGAAAGCTGTTGGAGTTTTGCTGGATTCACAGACGCTAGTCAAGAATTATCAGACGGTTTCAGATGAGATATACTTGCAGGCTCAGGGATTTGTGAAGGACTATTCTGTTTTGCAGGAGGAGAAGGATAATGGTCAGTTCAGGCTGACTGTCAGGGTGGTCATTGATACCGAACCGGACTCTGCTTTGCTGACTAAGCTGCAAAGATTGGGTCTGATTAATAAAAGACTGGAAAATCCGCGGATTGCAGTTATTATTCCTGAGTATCATCTGACGCATTTTGCACCTGATCCTGCCGGTGAAACGGCAGTAATTCTTAAATTGCAGCAGGCTGGCTTTAAAAGGATCATTGATCCTGCCCAATTAAGTAATATACGGAATAAAAATGCTGTGCAGGCTATTTTAACTGGCGATAAAAAAATGCTGGCTAATTTATGCGGTAAATATGGTGTTGATTTTATTATTACCGGAGAAGCCTTCAGTGAATATGCCGGCAACATTTTAAACAGCGGTGTGCATAGCTGCCGTGCCAGAGTTGAGGCTAAGCTTATTAAAGCTGATACTGGTCAGATAATAGCGGCTAATGGTTTTCAAAGCAGTGGAGTTGATATTGCCGAAGTTATGGCTGGCAAAAATGCTTTGACTAAAGCCGGAGAACTGATGGGAGACTATTTGGTATCAGAATTGTTAAAGCATGCCGGGGATTCACAGAAGGAGCTTGTTGTTGTAGTTAAGGGATTATCCAGCTATGAAAAGCTGAATGCAGTTGTCAACGAATTAAAGCAAATACGTGGAATCAAAAACATTTATATTCGTGATTACGGCAGCGGCATAGCCAGTTTGGATGTTGATTACAGCGGCTTATTGAAGGGCTTAGCTAATGAAATCATTAATTTAAAATCTTTTTTTAGAATTGAGTCAACAGGCTCGAATACAATAAATCTAAGAATTTAAGTTAGAGGTGATAGGTTATGAAGAAATCTTTAGTATTATCTTTAGGGATAATTTTTACGTTGTTCTGTTTTTATTGTACTTCTGCTTATGCAGAGGACATGAGTTTTGAAATCAGATGGCTTAATCCATCGATCGATGCTGATGCTAAGAGTGATTCGATTAATTATAGAAACGGTTCTGTTGATTTTAAGGATGACCTTGGAATGGGAGATAAGGCTGTTCCTGAGTTTAATTTGCAGGTAAATAAAAATATCAGAGTTAAATATATGAAATTAAGCAATTCTGGTTATGCTGTTTTAAAGGACAGATTGGAATTTGACAATAATGTATATAATGCTGGGACACCAGTTTCCAGTGATTTGGATATTTCTTATTTGCGTGCGGCTTGGATGCGTCCGTTAGTGAATACAGATACTATTAAAACTAATTGGTTATTGGAGCTAAAGGGGTTTAAAATTGATAGTTCTGTTACTGGTGTGGACAACGCAGGTAGACTGGTAAGCTCTTCTGAAAAATTTACTGGGGTTGTACCTACTGTTGGTTTAGGCATTAAGTCTAAGTTAGATAAAAAGGGGAATTTTACTGCTTCAGCAGAAGTAACAGGTTTGCCTTTAGGCGGTTATGGCGGTATTTATGATATGGAAGCAGAATTAAAGTACAGTCCTGTGGAAGATTTTAATATTGCAGTTGGTTATAGAGCATTTAAGCTGAAAGCTAAACATAGTGATGAAGAAGTTAATTATAAATTTGACGGACCTTATTTCGGATTGCAGTATGAATTTTAATTTAGAATAATTTTATAGATACAGTTTTGAAGTGAAAAATTTAAATTATCAAAACTGTATCTTCTTTTATAAAACTTAGCGTATTTAAGTGAAAAGGAGAGTGTATAGATGAATGTTATGAAGAAAAAATATTTAATATTTTTATTAAGTTTTATTTTACTATCGGTTTATAATATATCATTTGCTTATGCTAATGAAGATGATAAAGAATTATATAGTAATGTAGAATATGGTGATAGTAATAAATTAGAAGAGAATAATCAAATAAATGCTTCGGATGACTTGAATGATAGTAAAACTGTAAAAAGACCAGTATTGTTAAATTATCGTTATGATTTTTATAGTTGGAAAGATAATAAAGGCAATAAAGGTTGGGAATTAGTTCAGCCATTATCAGTTTCTACAAATATTGACAGATGGAATCTTGGATTAAAAACTTCTTATGTTAAAGCGTTAAATCATTCTTCTGGTAAAGAAGGGCATTTTTCTGGTTTTAGCGATACTAATCTTAGTATTTCTTATAATCAAAAAATGTCGGACCCTAAATGGATGGTAAAATATCTTTTAGATATTAATTTACCTACTGGCGAGGGAACTTTAAATCAAAATAAGAGAAATGCAATTATGGATAGTTGGTTGGTTGGCAGGACCAGATTTGGCGAAGGCTATAACTATACTCCAGGAATTAATGTGATTAGAGTTTTATCGAATAAAGATCTTTTAGGCTTTGGCTTTAGCAAAACATTAAAAAAAGATTTTACAGCGAATGAAGAATTACCTGGAATGAAGTATCATCCTAGTAATGAAACTACAGCAGTTATTGATTGGATGCATTTGGAGCCTAACTTTAAATCTAAATTAGGGTTAATGTATGTTAATTCTTCTTTATCTACTTATGGAGGAAAGCCGTTATATGAAGGAGGAGATAAATATATTTTGTTTGCTTCAGAAACCTTCAATTTAAAAAATGAGCAAAAGCTGATGCTGAATATGTCTTTAATAAGACAGAAACCTAATAAATATCAGGATTGGTTTGGTAATTTTGTTGAAGAAACTGGCAATAGTAATGGCCCGATGTTTAATTGGGGTGTTGATTGGTATATGCCTTTGAATAAAGGAAAAGATAGTTTGATTGTATCTTTTGAAAATAAAATTTTAAATGATAATGATTATTCTCCTATTGATTATTTATATTATGCTGGAAGAAGACGTTATTCAGGCGGAATAACTTATAATCATATGTTAGATAAAGATTCATTGGTAACTTTAAAGGCTAAAAAATATTTTATGAATGAGTCTAATTTATCTGAAAATAAATATCATGGGCTGGAATTTAGTTTAGGATATACTACTATATTTTAGTGAAAAGAGGGATTGAATTATGAAGGCAGTTAATTTGCTATATAGTAAAATAGTAAGTTGTGTTCTGATTTTTGCGTTTGCATTTCAAGTAATATTCTTTTTCCCAGCAAGTGCTTTAGCAAATGAAAATAAATGGAAGATAAATGATTTGTCTTATTATGGATTTGCTGAAGGGATTTTAATTAAAGATGAAAATAAAGTAAAGTACTCGGATATGAAAGTGGGAACATATGCTTTAAGAAGGGAAAGTAATAGTAAAGGAATTGTAGACAATAAAGTTTTTTTACCTGATTTCAATAACAAAAATGAAAAACAGATTATGGAATATAGAAAAAATTTGACTAATGGTAAAGTTGAGTATGTTGGAGATACAAATAAGTATATTGCTGATGCTCTTAATGGGTTATTAGATGAATTAGATGTAAAAAGAAAGGAAGATAATTGGAATAAAAATATAACTATTGGGAAAAACTTCATTACTGTTAGAATGAACTATTCTGTTAAAAAATATGATGATAATAAAGAAATTGTATTTGCTGAATCTAAGCCATTTGAATATAAAGACCAAAAAGATAATTTGTTTGTGGGCAAGGTATCACAAATTGCTCTTGTTGATGTAACGGATTGTCTTAAATATTATGAATGGATATTCAAGATAGTGGATGAAAAAACTAAAGAAGAAATATGTTTTGTTAAAAAGATTAATTGTATAGGTTACAATAATAAGGAAACAGATTTTGATTTGGATCATAGTATCACTATGGATGTATTTAAAAATATTAGTGTTAACTATGATGAAAAATTAAATAATGATTTTATTAGAGATAATGCAAATGAAAAATATTTAAATAATATAATGCTTAGTGAAATTATTGAGACTAAGTCTGGGATTATCATTGCTCAGGCTTCTAACTTTATTGGTACAGCATTAAAAGTGTTAGGGGTAGTTGCTTTAGATATAGGTTCTGATTTACTGAAAGATTTTGTTGTGGATTCAGTTGAAAATATTTCAAAATCTGCTGGGCTAACTAAAAGTGAAGTTAATTTTATGAAAGCTTATACAAAATTTGCAGGTGATGTTATAGATATATCAATTGATTATGTATTTGGTATAGGAGCAATAAAAGATGCAATAAAAAATGCAGCAAATTTAAGTAAAAATATAAAAATAGCTGTTTTTTTGATAGAAAAAGTAGTACATCCTTTTGCTTCTGATATAATTGGAAGTTTTAAAGAAAGTACCGACTTTGATTTTATGGAATCTATAAAAGGAATATTTAATGGATTGCTTGAAGAAGATTTAAATATGTTATATGATATTGATGTTTCTGGAGGAAATGTTGGAACATTACTTAAAGATGTGTTTGATATGTATGTATCCTTTAAT
>JBJDXG010000251.1:0-2533 GCA_051866555.1 bacterium
ATACCGCCCGGGCCTATACTGTTTCCGAGGAATATATCGGCAGGGCTGTGGAGAAGGAAAGAGAGGACTGGATAATTGCTACTAAAAGCATGGCCCGTTCCAAAAAGGATATGTCCAATGATATCAATATCAGTCTAGGCAACCTGAGAACCGATTATCTTGATTTATATCAAATCCACAACTTAAAAACAGATGAGGAATTAGAGCGGGTGCTCGCTCCAGACGGCGCTTACCAGGCTCTTCTGGAGGCACAGGATAAGGGAATCATCAGGCATATCGGCGTTACAGCTCACAGCCTAGAGGTTTTAAAAAAGGCTCTGGAAACTAAAAAATTTGCTTCGATAATGTATCCCTATAATATTGTGGAAAATCAGGGAGCAGAGGTTTTTGCCCGGGCCAAAGAGCTGGAAACAGGCGTTATCGCTATGAAGCCGCTGGCCGGAGGAGCTTTGGATGAAGTGAAATTGGCACTGCGCTTTATTTTAGCCAATGAAAATGTTACTACCGCTATTCCCGGTATGGGAAATGAAGAGGAGGTAGAGGAAAATGCGGCCATAGCCAACAACCTGACCGCATTGACAAGAGAAGAAACTGCCAGAATAAACGAACTCGTTAAGGAGCTGGGAACTAAGTTCTGCCGCCGCTGCGGCTACTGCGGTCCCTGCCCGGAGGGAATCGACATTCCAACCATGTTTCTGCTGCAGGGATATAAGGAACGCTATAATCTGGGACAATGGAGTGAGGAACGCTATAAAGCTATGCCAGCAAGAGCTAAGGACTGTGTTGAGTGCGGCACCTGTGAGACTAAATGTCCTTATGATCTGCCGATTCGGGAAATGCTGAAGAAGGTAAGACTAACCTTCCCTGAATAATTTAATGCGGAGCCTTTGAATGGGCAATACGGGCACAGGCAGCAGCTACAACTCCGGCAACCAGGTCATCTAAAAAGGTATGCACGCTCTTCCCTTTATGCTCATTCAGCTCCCTGATAATACCCAGCTTAATTTTATCCAGATAGCCGAAATTAGTCAGCCCTATCGAGCCGTAAACATTAGTAATGGAAAGAGCTAAAATCTCATCAACGCCGTATAAAGGCTCATCACGCCGGATAATGGACAATAACGGCTCAGGCAATAGACCCTTTTCCGCCGATATATCTAAAGCGATTCCGGTTAGCAGGGCATTCTGCACTTCTCTTTTACTTAAAACATAATCAATATTCTGTCGGCACTCTTCTAAGCTGATGTCTAAATAATTTTGCTGCAGCTCAAATACCAGGGAAGCAATATCAGCAATTTGAACACCGCGTTCATTAAGCAGACGCATTACTTCTTTTTGCACTAAAGACACCTCCATAAAAAATCATTTGTCCTAATCTATGCGACAAGGAAAGGAACTAGAATGAACCGAAAAAACATGATCTTAAAATTATTAGCTCAAAAATATCCCAATCCTAAACCGGCTTTAATTTTTAATACGCCTTTTCAGCTGCTGATTGCTACCTGCCTTTCTGCTCAGTCAACCGATAAGCAGGTCAATAAAATAACCGTCCCTTTATTTGCCGACTATCCTGATCTGCCGTCTTTCCTGACCTTAAGCCAGGAAGAACTGGAAAACAGAATTAAAAGCTGCGGTCTTTATAAAAATAAAAGCCAGAACATAGTTAATATGTGCAAAATGCTGCAGGAAAATTATCAGGGTCAAGTGCCAAAAACTATGAAAGAGCTTACCTCCCTGCCCGGAGTAGGCAGAAAAACAGCCAATGTAGTGCTCAGCAATGCTTTTCATATCCCGGCTATAGCTGTTGATACCCATGTCGCCAGAGTCAGCAACCGCATGGGTCTTGCCGACAGCAAAAACGTTAACCAGATAGAACAGCAGCTGCAGCAGAATATCCCGCAGAAGGACTGGTCTGACGCTCATCACTGGTTAATTTTTCACGGCCGGGAAACCTGCAAGGCCAGAAAGCCTCTCTGTGATGAATGCTTAGTCAAGGATTACTGTCCTTCATACGGCAAAATATCATAAATATTTCCGGATAACCGAATAAAAAATTGGCAAATCAAGAGGCTTGCTGATATGAGCATTCATACCGCTGGTCAAACACTTAACTACATCATCATCAAAAGCATTGGCAGTCATAGCAACAATCGGCACCGTCTGACTGTCAGTGCGCTCCAGGGAGCGAATCATTTCAGTTGCCTGATAGCCGTCTAAGTTAGGCATTTGCAAATCCATCAAAAGCAGATCATAATAATGCTCCGGCGAGGCTTTAAACTTTTCAACCGCTTCCTCTCCGTCCAGAGCGGTGCTCAATTCAGCTCCGGTAATCTTCAAAAGCTCCAGAGCTATTTCCAGATTAATCGGCGAATCCTCTACTACCATTATTCTTTTGCCGTTAAAAGCACCAGCAGAAACAAAAGGCTCCTTACCGCTGACCTCCTCCTGATTGCTCATCCGCTCAGCCTCTCCCGGATGGCTGAAGGGCAGCTCGACCGTAAAAGCACTGCCCCGGCCTGGTTCACTGTCAACC
>JBJDXG010000252.1:0-2525 GCA_051866555.1 bacterium
ATCAGTAAACGCCAAAAGAGAAACCTCTTCTCCCTGCATACAGTCTTCAATAATAATGCGCTTGCCGGAGTCGCCGAAAGTGTTTCTTTCCAGCATATCGCGAACTGCCTCTTCTGCTTCTTCCAGGGTAGAAGCCACAATTACGCCCTTGCCGGCAGCCAGTCCGTCAGCCTTGACCACGATTGGCGCACCCTTTTCCTTTAGATAAGCCAGGGCCTCAGCAGTTTCAGTAAAAACAGCATAGCCGGCAGTCGGCAGATTATATTTTTTCAATAAATCCTTCATGAAAACCTTGCTGCCTTCGATTTCCGCTGCCAGAGCAGACGGTCCAAAGGCTTTAATACCTTTAGCTGTCAGGGCATCGACCAGACCTTTAACCAATGGTGCTTCCGGCCCTACTACTGCTAAATCGATCTTTTCCTTGACCGCCAACTCGGTAATCGCTGCCACATCATCAGCCGGCAGAGCTATACATTCAGCAAACTCGGCAATCCCCGGATTGCCCGGTACAGCATATATTTTTTTCACCCGAGATGACTGTTTGATTTTCCAGGCAATAGCGTGTTCTCTTCCGCCGCCGCCTACAACTAAAACTTTCATCGTTCTCCTCCTTAATGCTTAAAATGCCTTGTTCCTGTAAAGAGCATAGCTTTTTTATAATTGTCAGCCATAGCCACTACATCCTCATCGCGATTAGCTCCTCCCGGCTGGATAAAAGCTTTAACACCGCCTTTAACAGCGGCTTCAACGCCATCAGCAAAAGGGAAAAAGGCATCGGAAGCCAACAGAGAGCCTTCCGCCTTTTCTCCGGCCTTGCCAAGAGCAATCTTCACTGATTCCACCCGGCTCATCTGTCCTGCACCAACACCAACTGTCTGCTTGTTTTTCGCCAGCACAATAGCATTGGATTTTACATTCTTCACGATTTTCCAGGCAAAAAGCAGATCCTCCATCTCCTCCGGAGTTACATCCTGCTTAGTCACAGTTCTTACTTCCTGCAAAGCAACCTTATCCTTAGTCTGTACCAGAAGGCCGCCGCCAATAAATTTATATTCCATTTTATCATCGGCTGAAGCGATTTCATCCAGCTCCAGAACTCTGAGGTTTGGTTTAGCCGCCAAGATACGGAGAGCCGCTTCAGAAAAGCCGGGAGCAATAACTGCTTCCAGGAAGGTCTTGACCATTTCCTCAGCCGTATCAGCTTCAACCTTCTTATTGCAGGCTACTATACCGCCATAGGCTGACAGACTGTCAGCTTCGTAAGCCTTTTTATAAGCGGTAAGCAAATCCTCACCGCAGGCTGCTCCGCACGGATTAGTATGCTTGATAATAGCTACCGCCGGTTCCGTAAATTCCCGAACCACATCCAGGGCTGCTTCCAGGTCTACCAGATTATTAAAGGACAGCTCCTTGCCCTGCTTCTTTTCCGCCCCGGCCACACAGTTTTTCGGCACATTCTTTTCCCGATAGAAGGCCGCTTTTTGATGCGGATTTTCCCCATATCTTAAGTCAGCCGCTTTTTCATAGCTCAGGGTAATAGATTCAGAGAATTTCTTCTCCTGCTCTAAGCCTTCCAGGTAATGCGAGATAGCTGTATCATACTGAGCAGTATGACTGAAGGCTTCCTTCGCCAAAGCGAATCTGGTAGCCTGACTTAAGGCTCCCTGATTTTCCTCCAGCTCCTGCATGATGGCAGCATAGCGCTTAGGATTAGTTACAATAGCAACTGACTGATAATTTTTAGCCGCAGAACGAACCATAGACGGACCGCCTATGTCAATGTTTTCAATAGCCAGCTCCAGAGTGGTGTCAGGCCGGCTTACCGTTGCCTCAAACGGATAAAGATTGACTACCACCATGTCAATCAGACCGATTCCCTTTTCCTCAGCCACAGCCAAATGCTCTTTTTTATCACGTCTTGCCAGTATTCCGCCGTGAATAAACGGATGCAGTGTCTTTACCCGTCCGTCCATGATCTCCGGAAAGCCGGTCACATCAGATACGGAAATGGCTTTAATGCCTGCTGCTAAAAGAGTTTTCAGCGTACCTCCGGTAGAAATTATCTCTACATCGAAGTCAGTTAATTTTTTCGCTAAATCGACTAAGCCGGTCTTATCTGAAACGCTTAAAAGTGCTCTTTTAATTTTTTGCACCTTTATCCCCCCAATCAATTTTTACTTTATTGCCTTCTATTTTTAATTTCCCTGCCAGATAAAGAGCTACTGCCTTAGGATAGATCCAGTGCTCAACTCTTAAAATTCTTTCCTGCAAAGATTCTGCCGTATCATTCTCGTCAACTATCGCCGGTGACTGGATAATAATAGGCCCGGTATCCAGCCCGGTATCAACGAAATGCACAGTAGCTCCGGTCAGCTTAACTCCGGCATCAAAGGCCTGCTTTTGAGCGTGCAGACCGGGGAAGGAAGGCAAAAGCGAAGGATGGATATTCATGATCCGTCCGGCATAAGCATTAACAAATTCCGGAGTCAGCACCTTCATATAGCCGGCCAAAAGAACCAGGTCGA
>JBJDXG010000253.1:0-2517 GCA_051866555.1 bacterium
ATGGCTGTCATATTGAGACAGTAAGAAAAGGCGGACGAGGCAGCCTGGCGGCAGATGATGCTTACCGGAAGACAGATGGAATGATTACGAATGTGCCGGGAGTTGTTTTGAGTACCTATGCGGCTGATTGTATTCCTATTCTTTTATGTGACCCCGTTAAGCGTGCCATAGGGGTTGTTCATGCCGGCTGGAAAGGAACGGTGCAGCTGATTGCTGCTGAAGCGGTTACAGAGCTGGAGAAAAATTATGGCACTGATCCGGCTGACTGCTTAGCGGTTATTGGCCCCGGAATAGGGCCTGACTGCTTTGAAGTTGATTCTAAGGTTAAGGATATCTGGCAGGAGAAATTTTCTTTTTGTTCTGAAGTAGTCAAAGCAGGCAGGCTTAAGGACAAATATTTTATTGATTTATGGCAAACTAATAAAATGCAGTTGATTGAGCGAGGCTTAAAACCTGATAATATAGCGGTTGCGGAAATATCGACCTTTCTTGGAACAGATTTATTTTATTCCTATCGGGCTGAAGCCGGGAAGACAGGCCGCCATGCCGGTTTAATTTGTTTAAAAAATCGTTAGCTTTACAGCTCGCTGCTGTTATTTAAGCTGCCCCCAATAAGTCGGAGTTTACCTCTGATTTATTGAGGGCAGTATATTTTTTACATGCCATATTCCATATTTTTTACAGTTTCAGCCAGCTTATTAAGCTCATATTGGGTTGAGTCATTAGTTTGGCTTAATTTGTCTAAAGTCAGGGCAGATGAGGTTATGCTGTTAATACTATTGAGCAGGTCATTGCTCAAAACCTGAACATTTTCTTTAAATAATTGTTTTTCGCTGTTGATTTGTGCTTCGAATTGTTTGTTTTCCTGCAGCATGAGGCCGATTTTTTTGACATCCTGGAATAATTTTTCTGTAGCTTCATTGCTGATATCGATGCTGTGTTCAGTGTGTTCTGATAATTTCCTTATTTCTTGTGCCACTACAGCAAAGCCGCGTCCGGCATCTCCGGCTCTGGCCGCTTCAATTGCCGCATTAAGGGATAAAAGATTGACCTGTGAAGAAATATTTTTTATCATTTCTAAAACCTTTTTAATCTCATTGGTACTGTCATTTAATGCTTCCAGTCTTAATACTAAAGAACTGTTTTTTTCGATGATTGAATTTATAACCTCATTATTAGCATCAATACTGTTTTCTAATTTAACGATATTTTCCTGAGTATTTCCTATTTCATTCTTTATTTGTCTGACATCGTCTATTACGGTTGGAATGCTTTGCTGGTATAAATCGAATAAATTGATGATATTATCTTTAATGTGATTTGTCTGTTTATATTGAATTATTTCTCTGTTAACGAAATAGTTTTGGAATTGAGCGTAATAAATAGGGAAGTTGTTATATACTGGATCAGACAGCTCAGAATCATCTGTTAAATGATAGAAGAAAATTGCGGTTAAGGTTTCATTAATGTGCACCCCAAAAATTTCTCCAAAGCTTGAAAAACCGGCTATCGGGATATCCTTAAAGAAGGATATATGCTCTATTTCTGTACTGTTGACCAGCCGTCTGGTTACGCAGTCATTAAAAATTGCTCCAATTGGTTTGGGCTTGTTTTGTTTAAAGGAATTCCAGTCTTTAGTTAAGGTTTCCAACAGCGATGCACGCCTTACCAGATGAATTTTTTCCCCTGCGCCGATATCACAAAAGAAATAGATGCGTTTATTTACCTCGTCAATATTGGAAACTGCACGGACAAAAATCTCTCCGTTGATTTCAATAGCAAAGCTGTATTCCAGCAGCTTTTGCTTTAATTTATCAATAGCGTTGACTTTAAAGTATTCTTTAAGCAGATCAAGAAAGTTTACTACCTCACCTTGGCTGTCAATGACACTTTCTACATAACGCAGAGCGGCATTGGAAACAGCAACTACATAAGAATCTTCAGTTTTTATCATTCCCTGACTTTTAAATATTCCATAGCGATAATGCGGGTTAAGATTTATGCAGCATAATACTGCATGGTTTTCCAAGACAGTATTGTTGTCATAAATGTAAGTATGCTGAAAATCAAGATGTCCTCCGGCAGAGCCGCCGATAATCGGGCAGGGAAACATATTGGTGTTGTACATTGCCTGAACTAAAAAGGTTTCGCAATTTGAAAGACCGTCTGCATAGGCCAGGACAAAGGAATTGGCAGCGTAAAGAGACATATTGAGACGCTGTTTTTTTATTTCATTTTCAATCCAATTTATACGTTCATTGACCTTCATAGATACATTATTGCTTTTTAAATCCTCATTAGGCAAAGGAAAGCTTATAATCTCGGCTTTTTTTATCATTCGCTTGGAATAGATTTGCAGTAAAATTTTGCTTCTGTTTTCTCGGCTGGGCTGGTAAATAGTATCATTTTCTGAACTGTTGCACAATTCTCCGGCTGAAGAAAGCATTAAAAGAATAGTGTCGGCAGGAATCAGTGCCTTAATTTCTGCTGATGCTTTCTGCATATCCAAATCAGGGG
>JBJDXG010000254.1:0-2512 GCA_051866555.1 bacterium
TATTTTTTATTTATTCACCCATATTAGGCTTGCCGACAAAATAAATCACTCCGGCCAAAGCGCCTAAAGTCAGCGGGAATACTATCAGCAAAGGTACTCCCAGAGCAGATGGAATATAACCTAAAAGCACAGTAATTGCAGCCACCGTCAAAGAATACGGTATTTGGGTACGCACATGATCCAAGTGGTCACAGCTGGCACCCATAGAAGATAAAATAGTAGTATCAGAAATAGGTGAACAGTGATCTCCAAAAATTGCTCCGGTCAAAACTGCCCCTACACTCATACATACATAAGCATGGTCAGGTGAAATAGCAAAAGCCAACGGAACTGCCAGCGGCATAAGAATACCCATTGTTCCGTAAGAAGTTCCTGTCGCAAAAGAAATGATTGAACCTAAAATAAAAATTACTGCCGGCAGGATAAAAGCAGGCATTACATCAGACAGAATAGAAACCAGGAATTTCGCTGTGCCTAATTCTTTAATAACACCGCTTAAGGACCAGGCTAAAATCAGGATAACACCAGTAATAACCAAAGATTTGATCCCCTTGACCCAAATATCTATACCTTCTTTTAAAGTAAATATCTTTTGCATTGCTCCCATAGCCAGAGCCACAATACTGCCCAAAAGAGCTCCCTGGAACAGAACTATACTGGCATCAGAAGCACTGAAGGCTTCTCGGATGGAAACAAAGGAATAAGGACTTGTTTGCAGCAGCTTGATCAATTCCTGATCATCCCCGCTCATAACAGAGGAATAACCATTAACATAGAAACCAATGAAGGAAGCTACGATCAAAACACCAACCGGTATCAAAGCATTCCAGATATTTAATTTGATTCCCTCTTTAGGAGCTACTGCTCTTAACTCCGCAGTATCCTCTACTTTACTGTTTTTATCTGCTAGATCCCCGGTTTTAAAAGCTCTTTGCTGAGCCTTGCCCATAGGCCCAAAATCGCGTAGGAAGCAAGCAGAAATAATAATAAAGGCCAAGATAAGAATATTATAAAATCTAAAAGGCAGTGTTTCCAAAAAGATAGCATAAGCACTTACCGGCTGACCGATACTGGCATAAGCATCTTTAATCAAGCTTAATTCATAACCAATCCAGGTAGAGATTAAAGCAATTCCGGCAATCGGAGCTGCTGTAGAGTCAATAATAAAGGCTAATTTCTCCCGAGAAATTTTAAATTTGTCACTTACCGGCCGCATAATCGGACCAACAATCAAAGAGTTAGCATAATCATCAAAGAAAATAAAAAGTCCGGCAATAAAAGTAAGTATTTGCGCATTGCGGGCATTAGTGGCTTTCTTCGCCAAAGCCTCAGCAACTGCCTTTGCTCCTCCCATTTTCGTAATTAAAGCAATAACTCCCCCAATAGTTAGGCATTGCAGTACGATTCCGGCATTCCAGGAATCAGACAAAGAAGCTAAAGCCTGATTAACTACTCCAGAAAAAGCTCCTATAAAAGCAAAGAAAATATTATTTCCGGTTACATTTAATAAAAAAGTTCCGCAAAAAACTCCGATAAATAAAGAAAAGACCACATTCTTAGTAATAAAAGCCAGGGTAATAGCTACTAAAGGCGGCAACAAGGTCAGAGGACCTAATTGAGCTGCAAATTGAGCCGCCGTATCTGCTTCCTCTGCTCCAGCCGGTAAAACAAAGCAGAGAACGAGCAGCATAGCTAACATAAGGTAATTCCTTTTTAGCATAAAAATCATCCTCCAATTATGTAAAGTTTTTATAATTGCTCTAATTGTAGCATTTTTCAGATATCAAGTCAATTGATGTCGAAACATTTAACGCATTATCAGCGCTTTTGGATTGACAGAAAAAAAGTTATGCTATATAATAATAATTGAACATATGCTCAATTAGGAGGTCACTATGAGTCGAAAACGCTGCTGCGGAAAGATATTTGATCTGCCGCGTTGTGAAAGGTTTATCCCTGAAGAAAGCGATCCAGTAAATGAACAGGTTGTTTTATATCTTGAAGAAATGGAAGCTATCAGACTAAAAGATTTGGAAAATTTAGATCAGATTACATGTGCTCAAATAATGGAACTGTCACGTCCAACTTTTCAAAGGATTTTATCTTCCGGTCGAAAAAAAGTAGCAACTGCTCTCATGCGTGGCCAAACCATAATTATTAAAGGAGGAAATTATATTATGCAAAGAACCTTTGAATGTAAACAATGCAAACATGTTTGGACTGAACCGCCTTGCACTGAAGGAGGCAAGCATGGATATGAAATTCCTTGCCCTAAATGCGGAAGCTTGGAAAAAGTAAAACTGGAAAATGGCGAAAGACACGCTTGCAACGGCGGTCATCATCATGGCGGCGGCGGATGCTGCTGCGGTCATCACTAAATCTTTAAAAGCGGATTGTTTGATCCGCTTTTTTTTTTATTGCCCTTAGCTAAACAAATAAAAAAAGCACTGCACAAAAGTACAATGCTTTTAAACTTATTCCGGCAATGACCTATTCTCCCACAGTCTGCCCT
>JBJDXG010000255.1:0-10926 GCA_051866555.1 bacterium
GCTCATTATAAAATGAAGCAACAGTTACATTAATATACGGTGCCAAAGCCAGCCAGCCCAAACCAAAAGGAATAGTCGCCAAAATAGCCCAGCCAATAAAGCTTAAATTCAGCATTAAAAATCTGATCCTGTGCCCCTTCATCATATGATAGCTTAATTTTATCACATCAAAGGATGACAGCTCAGGATTATCGATCAGAATATAATAGCTCATTGCCAAGCTTAAGGAAGCGATAATTCCCGGTATAATAAACAGAATAAACCCCAGAGAAATTATAATAGTCTGTAGGATAGTTACCAGTAAGGTTTTCAGAAGCAGCTTAAAACCGCAGAACAAATCCTCCACCTTTACCGCTTCACCCCGGGAAATTCCCAGATAGCAATAAAGCAGACCAAAGGTAAAGGCACCGGAAATAATAAACTGGATCACTGAACCGGCTATCGGTATCATAGCAACTGCAAACTGTAAAAAGACATATATCGCTATGATGATCACCGCTAAATCCCATTTGCCGGACAGCTGTTTTCTGGCTGAGCTTCTCAGCTCGGCATTGCTCCTAAATTCGCTCATCAAAAATCCCCCTTTCTTAATTTTTTCTTATTAAATAGTTTTATTCCCGGTTAAAAAATATTTTCCTGCATATTTCAGCAAAATATCTGCTTTTTTACTTGCCGGGCAAAGAATTTTCCCTGATTTTAATGCCCAGCTGGCGGGAAAATTTCTTTAAAACCAGCTTCTGCTCCTCGGTAACCAGAGTTATCGTCGTTCCCTTTTTTCCGCATCTGCCGGTTCTGCCGGAGCGGTGCAGGTAATATTCTGCATTTTTAGGCAGATCAAAGTTAAAAACATAATCAATATCATCTATATCCATGCCGCGGGCAAAAATATCGGTAGTGACCAGAAAGCGTACTCTGCCCTTTTTGAAGGCTTCTAAATTTTGTTTCCGCTTTAATTCATTCAGGCCGCTGTGCAGAGGAAGGCTCGGCATATCCATAGCAGAAAAGCGCTTCACCAGCATATTGGCTCCTTCATTGTGATTGATAAAAACTACTGCTTTATTGGGGTGATACAGACTGGCCAGCTTACGCATTTTTAAAGCTTTGTCCTTTTCCTTGCTTAAAAAATAAAAATGCTCTGATTTTCCAGGCATCTTCGCCGCCACGCTTACCTTGACCGGGTCGTTTAAGTAAGTCCGGAAAACCTCCAGCATTTTAGGAAAAATGCTGGCCGTACATAAAATAATCTGTTTTTTCTTCGGCAGAGCCTTAAACAGCTCCTGCATTTCCCCAAAGCAGCCGGAGCTGAAAAGCCGGTCAGCCTCATCAAGCACTAAAAAACGAATATTATGCAGCTTGATCTTTTTTACCCGTATCAGCTCCAATATCCTCCCCGGAGTAGATACCGCTAAATTCGGCTTCTTTTTTAGATTTTCTATCTGCCGGTTGATATTAGCTCCTCCCGGCAAAGCCAGACACCTGCCTCCGCAGCCCTGAGCTGCCCCGGCAATCTGCATAACCAGCTCCCGGCTGGGAGCAATGATTAAAGTCTGCAAATCGTGGCTCGAGCTATCAGTTTCATTCAAGATAGGCAGCAAATAAGCCAGAGTCTTGCCAGTACCGGTAGGTGACTGAATAATCACATCACTTTCCTGACCGATATAAGAAAAGCTCTTCTGCTGAATCTCAGTCAGCTGCTTAATCCTTTGTTCCTGCAATTTTAACTGTAAATCCTTTTTTAATCTGTTCATTATAAAGTTCTCATCCATTCTGCTTCTTTAAAGCCTACAAGCACCTTATCTTCCTTAACGATAAGCGGACGTTTGACAAGCATTCCATTGGTAGCAAGTAGTTTAAGCTGCTCCTCCTCACTCATTGAAGCAAGCTTGTCCTTTAGCTGCATTTCCCTATATAAGAGACCACTGGTATTAAAAAATTTCTTCAGCTGAAGACCACTCTTGGCATACCATTCTTTTAATTCGGCATAAGAAGGATTGTCTTCTACAATATGGCGCTCTGTATATTCTATATTATGGTCATCAAGCCATTTCTTAGACTTCTTACAGGTTGAACATTTTGGATAACATATAAACAGCATAAATATCAGCTCCCATCATCTTTCTTCATTCTTAATTGCATACTCAGTTAATTATTCGCAAAGCTTATTCAATTCCCTTCTTCCTGGCAAAATAATCTTTATCGTCTGCTTATTCCAGCAGCTCCACAGCCTTTATAGATTCCTGCTCAACCTTGCAGTTCTTAGCAAGCATAAAATCCAGTACATCAGCATATAAAGCAAGCTGCGTCTCTTTCTTGTCCTTAATTATTTTTATATCATGAGCAGTCAAAGCCTTATAAAGTCCGGCTTTATAAAATCTTTTCAAGGTTGGCACATCCATCATAAGAGACTCAAATGGTATTTTAGTTTTGGCTTTCAGATTTTCCAGAATCAAAAATCCATATACGTCCAGATCTCCCTTATGCAAATAGCGGCACTGCTTGTTGTTGGCATATATTCTTTCTAAAAGCCTTTGTTTTGAATTGTTGTGATAACCGCCAAGATAGATATGCACTGCATCCTGCTCATCAGAATCGTGATACGCAGTCAAATTCTCAACCGTAATTATCTGACAGGAATTTACGGTGATATTCCTTATTGCAGCAAGAGAAGCATTGGATAAGGCTATTCCGTCAGGCATTTCTATAACATTAATAACCGAAGCAGCAAATACAATTTGGGCATTACCTTTAATAAGTACATAAGTAGGATTTTCATACAGGTTATAAAATTCAAGTATCCTCTCCTTTTCTATCACCGAATCAGTATAATCAAATAAAATATTTTTAATAACAGAGCTAAACTCCTTCTGAAAGCGCTTCGAATCCTTGAACAAGGCAGTGGAAAAATTTCTGATATAAGTCTCCTTGTCCAGCTGCAAAACAGCCTCAAGCACTGATAATACCTCAGCAACTCTCCTGCCGTCATATTTAAGCTCATATGGTAATTTCTTATATTCTTTTATCAGACTTTGAAAATAAGCAGCAACATTTTGCAGCAAAATCGTCTTGCTGTCTGCAAATAATTGCAAGGCTTCCATAATCCTGTCGCATTGCTGCGGAATGCTTACTCGTTTTAATTTCTTATAGCAATCTGATAATCTATCCACATTCAGCTTCACTTTTTGGTACTGCCCGGAATTATTCAAAGCAGCAGAAACAAACCGGTCACCAATAAGCTGCTCTATAGCAGCATTGATATTCCTATATGCCTCATGATTGTATCTGTCAATATACGCCGGATACTCCTTGGTCACATCAAGCTGAATTGCACGCAGAGCAGAGGCAGCTTTAGCATAACCTTCTCTTCTCTCATACATCTCAATTAATTTATTCAAGATTTCTTTGCCGTAATCCATCAAAACTAAATCCTTTCAAATACACCTAAGGCATTTCTATTGCCCGACTTGACAATCGAATAGGTAATATCACAATATGGCAATATAGCTGTTGCTTTCTCGGCTGTAGCAATGAGTACCAATTGAAGGTTTAATTTCTTAAACATATTCATCATCGGTTCAATTCTGTCACTGGTCATATTGTTAAAGGCTTCATCCAATAAAACCAGCTTTATACAGCCATTGGGATTCTGCTCATAAATCTGCAAAAGCGAAGCACATATTGCTACATAAAACGGTGCCTGATTCTCGCCGCCGCTGCCTTCACCACTAACTTTGGAAAGCGGTACTTTTATTCCTGTTACAGAATTTTTGACTATAATGTCATAATCCAAATATGTTCTGTAGTCAACATACATCCCCATGCTCTTAGCCCCAAATTTCTGACCTGTCAGATTTTCCCTGGCATGTTTTTCTACATCCAGCATGATTCGAGTCATAAAATCTTCAATCTGACTTTCGAATACCTCTGACTTATTCTCTTCAGCAAAATAGGCCATAATTTCATTCTCCTGGTTAATTTGCTGATTGTCCTTGTCCATTATGATATCATAGAAAAGACCTAACTCCTTATCACTGCTCTTATCAATACCAAAACGATAGCTTTCTTCCCCATATTCAAGGTTTTCCATCACACGGTTAATCTGTTTGAATTGTTGTTTGGCTCGTAAGATATCATCCTTCATTCTGAAAAGAATTTCTTTACGAAATCTGTCCTTACAACGCACCTGGGCCTGGGCAAGCTCCTCCTTGTGACGCTCCAACTCAATATTTTGCAGAGCCAGATATTCCTGCTGATATCTGGCAGCACCAGCAATTCCTTCCGGAAAATCACAGGTATAAGTTGCAGCATATTTCTGCTGCAGCGGAATAAGCTGCTGATTCATATAGTTATTTAAAGCAATATTATCCTGAGAAGCACGATTGCCGAAATTATATGCTATGGCAGCAGCTTTCTTGGTTTTTCGCTCTTCCTGGTATTTTTTCTCCACATCACCAGCATATTCCGGATACTCTCGAAGACTCATCTCATAAGCCTCCTTCACCGCAGCAAATAATCCCGCCAGTTCCTTTATTCGAGCCTCAGCACTCTTTATGTCCGCCTCAAGGTTTTGCTTTTTGCCTTCCAGTCCGGCAATCTCATTAACAATTGCTTTTCTGTTTTCCTCGCACTCGCTTACCCGATCATACATTGCCAGCAATATAGGATTCTTCTTAAATTCTGCTATTTTATCTTTTATTTCCTGAATCCTAACTCCTAAAATTTCTGCCTGTCTCCTTGAATCACAGTATTTCTCTAAACTCACCAAATGATTGCCGGCAGTAAATTTCGTATAATTGTCAACTACAGCAGCAAAGGACTTCTTTTGAGCATTTAATTCAGCTAACTCCCGCTGCAGCACAAGCAATTCATTCTTAGCTCTGTCCAGCTGTTTAGCTATTGCATCCACACCAATAAAATGGTCGCGCTTGCCCATTCTCTGCAAGCAATAATTTTGGAATCGCAGCCTGTCTCTGGTAACACTCTTCATATATTGCTCAAGTTCATCAGAGCTGTCACAACAAACTACATTTTTCATCACAAAATCAACATATCTTTTAGCATAAATGTTTTCCGAGGCAACAGTATTACTCAGATATCTGATTGCATCATCTGATTTATCTGTTCCCTTTATTTTTCTAGTATCAACTAAGCCAATTCCCTTTACACTGTCTCCCAATGAAATAAATACTTTCTTGGCACTAACATAGTTGTCCGGAGAAACAATGATATTAAACCTCTGGGTATTCAAATAGCTTTCAACAGCATCCTGCCAGCTGTCATCGGTCATGTATAACAACTCACAAAGCAGCTTGGCCTCTGCTTTTTTACCTTGAGCAGCAAGTGCATCATTAATGCTGTTGCGAACTAATACCGCCTCATCAGGATAACACATTACACCAGATTCAAGTGTTTTGACTTTCGCTTCCAAATCCTTGCTCGCTTTTCGTTTTTCTGCAATTTCTGTTCTTATCTGTGCTTCTCTCTCCTTTATTTCCTCCTCTAACACATTAAGAATCTTGCTTGCTTTTTTTATTTCAGCAATTCTATTCTCTGTCCTGCAATTTACATCAGCAAGGCACTCATCATTCCATTCGCAAAGCATACCTGTATGATTTAATTCATTTTTCAAAACAGATAACTGTTCACTCAACTCATCAAATACAGCAGCCTCGGCAGCAAGTCTCTTATGCTCTGACTCATTGCTTTTATTTTCTTGCTCTAAAGAAATCATTTCCTTATTTTCTGCATTATCCTCGGCTGCCTTTCGTGCCTGATACAAAAGATCAGAAGCTGTTTTCTCCTTATCTGATAACTCCTTTAATTTATCGGTTATAACACTGATACTGGCAGTCCATTCTTCAATAAGCTGCTTTTTTTCCTGCTCTTCTTCAACATTGCCCTGATACCCGGCATACGCTACAAGAATCTCATTCACCTTTACTTTAGACAGCTTCTCTTTGGCCTCAACTATTTTTTCATTAATCTGGGCAAGCAGCGCCTCTCTGTCCTGAGCTTCCTGCAGAATCTCCTGCAATCTCTCAAGTTCTCTCATATCCTTTTGCAGAAAATCAATATTAACTTCTGGTTCAGGAAGAATGTAGGTATAAATAAATTCACGAATATCCTTGATATCCTCGAGACTGGTTCCCATATGAAATACTTCATTGAATTTTTTCCCTATTGGAGAATCTGCTCCTCCTATCCCAAGGATACGGCAGATTCTTCTCCTGGCATCTGCCTGATTAGAAGCACGATCCATCCCTTTGTTTTCCAGTTTGAAAGCTTCTCTTGAGGTTGGTTTTCTGCCCTCCTTCACCGCTGTAAAAAATGGTATATCTTCCAATGAATATCCCGGTTTTGTAATATACCAATCCTGATAAACACCTCTCAAGTCCTGCTTTGGCGTTTCAGATTCCACACGAACAATAATTACGAAGGTTTTATTGATAATTTCATCCAGAAATTCAATGCCAATATATGAAACTGTATGTCCGGGACGCAGATAACTGTCTTCAGCTCTTTGTTTTTGATGTACAGAGCCAAGCAAAGTTCTGCCGCTCTTCTTATTGCCAGCAGTATTAAAATCTTTGTTAGTTGTAAGACAATACCTGATAGCATCCATAATAGTTGTCTTACCTACAGCATTCACTCCAAGCAAATAGGTTATATTCTTAAATTCAATAATATCATCCTGAAAATTATGCCAATTAATCAGATGAAGTCTGGTCATTCTAATCATTACTCTCCGTCCTCCTCATCTGAATTTGCATATTGCTGCAACATCCGGCTGGTCTGCTCATAGGCTTTAGAAATTGTCGTATCCGGCATGGCAAGCATAACAGACGGATATACCTGAATTTGGGCCTCCATTTCAAGTAACTTATCCAAGGGCTGCACCAAATTGTATCTTTTTATATTTTTCAAAGAATCCTCCAGCAAAGACTTATCAAACCTTCTGGGAAGATTCAATTTTTCATATTCATTTTTTATCTCTTCAACGGTTACCACTACCTTATCTTCACTTATAGACAAACTTTCTCTTTTGGCAACATACAAAAGTCTGAAAATAAGTAAAATAATGCTCTCATACTTCTTAAGCCTTAATCTTCCTGTACCATGATTGTTAATTAGCTGTACCACTCTGAGATTGCGATGAATTACTAAGGTATATCCTATCGGTTGAAATATCTGTCTAAACACTTCTTCATGATTTATAACATAATAGTATTTTTCTCTGGTAGAATCTATATTTCCGATTAAAAAGCAGTTATTCAATAAATAATTAGCGATTTCTTCTTTTATATCTAGCATCATGATTTTGTTTTCCTTTTCTCTACAATAAAATCCCTAAATTTAAAACCATTAGACTCTATATAGTTATCTTTTAATCTTATCTCATACTCACGCTCCGGCGTCTCTGAATAAGTATATAAACCAATAATTTTAACAAGACTATTAGGATCGTCTGCAAACACACTGCCAATAGACACTGCAATCTTACCGTTTAAAATATCTTGGGCAAAACCATTCACATTTTCTGAGGTCAAAGCATTTTTTATGTATTCCAGCATCTTGCGATTTTTCTCTTCTACAAGCTCCATATCCAGTTCATCAATGACAGCCATAAGTTCAATTGGCGTTGACCTTTTTTTCTTTATCGGTGCTGCCAGAGAGGCACTGTCAAAATAATTCTGCCCAAATATCTGAAATACATCATAAACAATAGTTTCATCATCCTCATATAAATCTTCCTTATTGGTAATTCCACTGGCATAATATTGGAGAAGATTATTTATCTTACTTTTAACACTGCCGTCAGAAAGAAGTAAAAACTGAGCGCGCTGAACTGCTCTGGTTCGATATATGATATGCCTGTCATCAATCGTTCTCATGATAGCTTCCATTTCCTCAATATCCATTCTGACTTTGGAAATAAGCTCTTTTATCTTATAGGAAGCTTCCGACTTTTCTACTCTTTCCGCATCCATATAATCATTTACAAGGGCATCAAATAAGACATCTTCACATTTATCCAGATTTTCATAAAGACTTGTTCGGTAATAAAAAAGATTATCATTTGTTTTAAATCGATGATACGAACCAACTACAATCTTCTCCTCATACTTTTCAAAAAAATCTAATACTTCTTCCGGCTTCTTGCCTTGAGTAAGACTATTTATATGATCTTCTATCGAGGCTGCCAAAGTCCTTAACGCCTGGTTAAGATTATCAAAATCTTCAGAGGCTTCCTTGAGCACCCCTTCATAAGGACTTCCCTGTTCCGATATATGTTCAAACATAGAATAAATCTTAAACAGCTTGCCTTTATAGGTAATAATCGCAGGACTGATAATTTCCTGGAATGATTTTATAATTGGAACAACCTTATAATTAATGGCCAGCTTTGCTTCTTCCTCATATTCTCCATTCTTTTCTAAAAGCCAGCCCGTATCCTTCAGTCTTCGGACAAATCCACCGGCTATGATTCTTACATCTGCGGAATTCCCGTCTGTGGCTTCTTTTTCTTCTTCATCCAGCTTTACCTGCTCATCTAAGCCGTAAAAATAATCAGTTACCAGATCAAAAATCGTACTTTTTTCCAGAGCATACATAGGCATTCTTTTGCATTTACTCCAAATGAGAGCCAGGATATCAACATATTTTCTTTTATTAATACTGGTTAAAGGACGGAATAAGCTTTCATCCACTTCATCGAATATGTTCACAATCTCACTCCCTTTCCGCTTTACTCAATGCCATTAGTGAACCTCCCTCGTTAATATCTGTTTTATTTTTTCTTTATTGGATGTCTGATAACAGTCTTCCACTTTTCCGGGGCAGTCCTTCTGACATCGAACATATAGATTTCATGATGCAGACGCACCTCGCTAAAATCATTTTCATATCCGTTTGCTTCCAAAAACTCATCCATTAATGCTACGGTCGCAGGCTCGTCATCAAATGGGCCATGATGCATAATCTGAACGCACAAGCCTTCATCAATAGTGATAAACTCTGCTAAGGTACAATCCAGTTTTTTCTTTTTAGCAGCTGTCTCTACAGCCCAGGTGAAGTTTTCTTCTGTAATAAAATCCGGCAATCTAATAACAGAAATCCAATTAAAGGTATCTTTATTGGAATAGTCAACACCATCTACATCTTCCTGCCACCAGAAGCCTTCCAGCGGCGGAACTACATATTCAAAAAATCCTTCTATTTTGTAGTCTGTCTTATAGCTCATTTTCAGCGTATAGGCCACGGCATATAAAACACCAACAGCCCGCTGATAGGCACCGCCTTCCTCATTTGGATTGCCTCTGCCTCTGACCGCTATGTAATTTGCCTTTGGAACCAGCACAATTTCCGGCTTGTTCTTAGCCCTATAAAACTCTTTGTATTCTTTCTTAAAATCAAAAGCCAATTAATTCACCACCTTATTCAATTGGCAGTTGAATCTCTGTTAACCATTCATCAACAGATTCTTTATTCCAAATACCGTCAATATAACACTCTCTCGAAAGCCCGGCCACTTTATACCCATTTTCCTCTGCATACTTCATAATAAAAGCATAGGCCTCACCAATCTGGTTATAGGCACCCTTATGGAAAATACTCAAGACCTTTGTGCCAGGAATTTCACGGAACTTGATATTCTCGTTTTCATTGCCAAAGCTAACAACTGCCTCATTATGTCTTATAAGTACGTCTGTGTCCTTGTGTTCCTCATCCAAATATTCGCAAAACTCATAAGGCGGCTCTGCACACTTAAGACCCGGATTGAGCCTCATAAATTCTGCGCCAATAGCTGGAATGTATTGCATCATGTCTGAATACTTCGACAGTCTCACCTCAGAATAATATACGATTGCTGCCGGAATATCTTTTACTGTAACCTGATACTTCATGTCTTTATCCTCCAAAATATGATTGATTATGGAGAGGCGAAAATCAATATCTGCTTTCTGTTCCTGCAGTGCCCTTGCTTTTTCAAGAAAAATCCCTCTTACATCAGCACCAGAAAAAATATCTTTGATTTCATCAATGGACAGTCCCAACTGTCTGTATGCCTTAATCTTAGCTGCCTCTTCCAATTGACTAGTTTCATAAAAACGATATCCATTCTGCTTATCAATGTTTGCCGGCACCAAAAGTCCTGCTTTTTCATAAAACCTTAACGCCTTTATTGTAAGATGGGACAGCTTCGAAAATTCACCGATTTTGAGCATCTAAATTTACCCCTTTCCACAATTCATAGTTTAAAGTATCCCCTAAGAGGAGAGTCAAGGGCAATTATTCATTTTTATTGCTCGTTTTTATTTGCTCTCCATCAGGAAGAATAAAAGATTGCTCAAATATTACTCCCATAACATCAGCTATCTGTTTCAACTCATCAAGAGTAACTGTATCTCGTTTCAGCTTTTTTCCGAAGTTCTGCGGAGTTTGTCCTAGCCTCCTTGCAAGTTCAGAAACGCTTATATTCTTTTTATTACATAATTCTTTAATCATATCGGATGTCTTCATGTTCTCCTCCATCCTCTTACTAAAATGCGTCCGGTAATGGGAATATTTATTATATTTCTTCAATCCCAATATTCTTTAAATAGCTATATACTCCATCGTAATAAGCAGGCAGCATTGTTTTATCATTTTCATCACCATTGGGAATAAAGATAATAAAGCCCTGTCTTGCCCTTGTCAACAGCACTCGATATGCATTTTTCAAGTATAAAATATTAGCTTCATTTCTTACATTATTCCACTTTGTACCTAGGAAATTGTAATATTCAAATTCAAGGCCATTAAAACGAAGATTTGCATCCCAACAAATAATTGTCCAGTCAAGTTCAAGACCTTGAATATCAAATTCAGTTGCTGTTTCCTCCAAGTAGAAAGATGAGCGAACATCATTCCTATCATTTAAAAACCATA
>JBJDXG010000256.1:0-2500 GCA_051866555.1 bacterium
TGAGGGATAATCAGGGTGCTTATCGTTTGCAGCTGGATCGGGAAAATAATGTAGTTGAGATGGGAATTTTTGAGCAGGCTGATGATGAGGAAAATATCTGTATGGAGATGTTTTTGCTGGAACGCTCTCTTCTTTTGGAGCTGGTCAATAATTGCCTTATTCAGGGCAACTATAACTTTATAAAGCATTGTATCATTCAAAATTGTCAGCGTTTAAAGGTCAAGGGCTATGAATGGCGGGGCTATGTAGGGCGTATTGCTTCTTTGGAAAGCTATTTTGAGCGCAATATGGATATTTTGCAGCCTGATATCTGGCATGAATTGTTTTTTAATTCTAACCTGGTCTACACTAAGGTTAAAAATGAGCCTCCGGCTAAGTATTATGATACAGCCGAGGTGCATAATTCCCTGATTGCCAGCGGCTGCTGCATTGAGGGAAAAGTAGAAAACAGTATCTTATTCCGGGGAGTAAAGGTGAAAAAAGGTGCGGTGATTAAAAACAGCATTGTAATGCAAAAGGGCAAGCTGGGGGAGAATGTTGTGTTGGAAAATATAATCTGCGATAAGGAAGTCAACATTACAGAAAATAAGCATTTGAAAGGAGAACGCAACTATCCTTTAGTGATTAAGAAAGGATGTGTTATTTGATGTTGAAGGTATTGATTGCAGCTGCCGAGGCAGCACCGTTTGCTAAAACTGGCGGATTGGGCGATGTTATAGGTTCTTTGCCTAAGGAACTGAAAAAATGGAATGTTGATGTACGGGTAATTATGCCTAAATATCAGGACCTGCCGAAGGAACTGAGCAGTCAGATGAAGCTGGTAAACCGCTTTACTGTTTCTGTCGGCTGGCGTCAGCAGTACTGCGGCATTGAAACGATGCAGTATGACGGCGTTACCTTTTATTTTGTCGATAACCAGTATTATTTCAAGCGTTATGGCTTTTACGGCTATCATGATGACGGAGAACGGTTCAGCTATTTTAATAAAGCAGTGTTGGAGGCTTTGCAGCATATAGAATTTGTTCCCGATGTTATTCACTGCAATGACTGGCATACCGGCATGATTCCCGTTTTACTGAGGGCTCATTACAAGCATTTGCCAAGCTATGAAAATATAAAGACGGTAATGACGATTCATAATCTGAAATATCAGGGCATTTTCCCTAAAGAAATACTGCCTGATCTGTTAGAACTTGACTGGAATTATTTTAACAATGACGGGGTTGAATTTTATCAGCAGGTTAATTTTATGAAGGCAGGAATCGTTTTTGCTGACTGTGTAACTACGGTCAGCCGGACCTATGCGGAAGAGATCCAGCAGCCTTATTTTGGTGAAGGACTTGACGGCCTGCTGCTGAAGGTAAGGCATAAGCTGAAGGGAATCGTTAATGGAATTGATTATGAGCTGTATAATCCATCTCATGACTCTGACTTAACTGAGTGCTATTCAGTCGATAGTTTGGAGAAAAGAGTAAGGAATAAGCTTGCTTTGCAGCATAATACCGGGCTTAAAGAGGGTGCCGACATACCGTTAATAGCTATAGTATCACGTTTAGTAGGACAAAAAGGGCTGGATTTGATTGAGGCGAAGATAGAAAAGCTGCTGCGGGAGGATGACAGCTTTGAATTGATCGTTTTGGGAACCGGCGAAAGCCGTTATGAAAACTTTTTCCGTTATCTTGACTGGCAGTATGGCAACAGAGTATCGGCTAATATTGTTTTTGATGAGAAGCTGGCCAGAAATATTTATGCTGCGGCTGATATTTTCCTTATGCCGTCGCTGTATGAACCATGCGGTATTGGGCAGCTTTTGGCTATGCGGTATGGCTGTCTGCCTGTGGTCAGGGAGACCGGAGGGCTGTGCGACACAGTAGAGCCGTATAATGAATATACAGGAAGCGGTACGGGCTTCTCTTTCCGCAACTATGACTCCGGGGAAATGATTGATACTTTAAAAAGAGCATTGGCTCTTTATACCAATAATCAGGCTGCTTGGAAGAACTTGATGAAGCAGGCTATGCAGCGTGATTTCAGCTGGCAGGAATCGGCTAAAAATTATTATCAGCTGTATAAGGGTTTACTGTAATGAATATAGTTCATGATTCACAGCAGATTTTTTTTCGTAATCCCTTTGGAGCTTGTCCATGCAACACATCGGTAACTCTTCGCCTGCAGGCGTCTGAGACTAAAGAAATAGAACAGGTCTGGCTTCGCTTATGGCAGGATGGTTATGGAGAAAAGAAGCTTCCTATGGTTTGGTCAGGCAATGCTTATGAGGTGAGTTTTACCCTGCCGGAAAAGCCGGCTGTTTTGTGGTATTATTTTATTCTGGAATTGGCTGATAAGACTGTGTATTACGGCAATAATGATAAAGGATTGGGAGGCTTAGGCTGCTTAAGCCTAAAGCCTCCTGCCTCTTATCAGATTACTGTTTATCAAGTGGCTAAGGTTCCTAAATGGTTCAAAAAGGCAGTGATGTATCAGATTTTTCCTGACCGCT
>JBJDXG010000257.1:0-2494 GCA_051866555.1 bacterium
CAGTATTTCATCACTTGATAAGGATAAAGAAATTATCCTCTTAGGATGAGCAGGCTTGACTGCCTTCTTCTGCATATCCGACCTTCTCTCACCGTTTAAATAGATGAATAAAAGCAAACAGAGAAAAATAATTGCTGAAAGCTTATAAACTAAACGCATCTCATTCTATCCCCAAAGCCCGGTTTTGCTGCTTGATATAGGCAGACCACTGCTCCTTGCTTTCAGTAATAAATTCATAGGTTACATGCTTAGGCTCCATAAACTCTATCAGTCTCATTACTTCATCTGTTGCAAAAGGCCTGTGCTGATCTATCTGAAAGAGATAAGACATCTCTTCTTCTTTGCTCATTATTTTATTCTGCATTTTTTCTCTAAGCGCACCGGATAGAGATTTCTGCAAATGCATTCCCTGAATATAAGCTTTATTATCACCCAGCTTATTAATAACTTCAATTATATAATCAATCGCCTCTTTTTCTGTGCGCAAACGAGGATTTGTATTCATTAAATGACCTGTATCCAGCATAAATCCTAAATTGGGATAATTAATTTTGCTTAACAGCTTATCTGCCAAATGCGGTTTCAGAAAGCTCAAACCGCCTAACCAAAGATTTTCCATTAGAAGCTTAACCTTATGTGAATTTTTCGGTAGAACGAGATTAAGAAATTCTATGCTGTAATCAACTATTTCTTCATCACTGTAAGGTGATTTTTTGCCTAAGATAACTCTTAAATCAGCATCGCTGACATGAAAGACCATATATTCAGCTTCCATCGCTTCTGCCGCAGCAAACTGCTGCCGGTAATTATCCAGCAATATTTCAGGCTCTAAACTGCCATAGCAGGAACGTATCTCCGACCAGCTGCCAAAATATTCTAATAATCTTTCCTTTTCCAAATGCCAAAAATCGATCCAAACTGGCCAGTATAAAAGGTGTACCCCCTTAATCAATCTGCGGGGAATAATTTTTTCCTGCCACTCGCCATAAAGCAAAAGCTCCAGACCGTCAAGCGAATGTGTCTTTAAAAAATTCTCCAATTCCAGAGAATCATGATTAATGCGAGCTAAATCTGAATCCAGGTTGGATAAATTACACAATTTTATCATTTATTAACTCCTTGTTAAAATTACAGAAGAAAGACATCGCTGCCTTTCTCCCGTATCTATATAAAAATGTGGAATGAGGGGTGAGCTGATTAAAAGCTGTACTGCAAGCCAAACAGCAGAGTTCTGCCTGCTGCAGGATAATTGGAATATTCCTGATAATATTGATCAAGAATATTTTTAACTATTAAGTAGGCTGATATATCGGAATTAATTTGATAATTAACATCAGCATCCCATACCCAATAGGTTTTTTCAGGGAAAGCATTATACTTGCCTCGGCGATCCTTCAAAAATCTGCCTGCTATTCCAGCTTTTACTCTGTCCTTTTCATAATCAAGAGCTATTTTCCAGCTGTTTCTCGGCACATTGTAATCTCTCTCATAAGCCGAGCCATTATTGCTGTTTTTTACATCAAGCCAGTTATAGGCCAGGCTGGCAGATAATTCTTCGCTGTATTGCTTTTTGATTTCAATTTCCAAGCCGCGTGCTTTTTCTTTATCAACATTTTCATAAGTGCCGGCCCAAGTCATAGGGTTAGTCATGATCCAATTAATTTTATCCTCAGTACGGCGATCAAAATAATTAAGCCGTCCCAAAGTAGTCTTATCAAACTGATGATTAACACCTATTTCCCAGCTGTGTCCTTTTTCCGGCTTCAGATTTGGATTTCCCACTGTTCCTCCATAATTACAATACAACTGCAGAAAATTAGGTGCAATAAAGAATTTTCCCCAGGAAGCGTAAAAATTAGTTTTTTCATCTGCCTGATAATTGGCAACCAATTTCGGACTGGTATAGCTGCCATATTCCTCATGCTTATCATAACGCACACCAGGGGTTAAGGTCAGCTTAGGACTTATTTTCCATTGGTCCTGCAGATAAATAGCTTTATTATCATTTTTCT
The DNA here is from genome assembly GCA_051866555.1 of bacterium. Taxonomy (GTDB): domain Bacteria; phylum Bacillota; class JBJDXG01; order JBJDXG01; family JBJDXG01; genus JBJDXG01. Next base: position 2,013 of record JBJDXG010000257.1, read on the forward strand.
TTTCATCTGAGCCAATATAACTGCTGCCAGACTCAACCCTGCGGTATTCAAGTCCTCCCGTTAAAAGATGGTTTTCATTGAGTATTGCATTCAACTGATACTCTGCCCCATTTACCCTTACTCTGGTATCATTGTCATCATAATTATCATCACGATTTCCAGCGTAAAAATGAATATTATCATGGTAAACTCTAAAAACAGCCTGCAGTTTATCAGAATACTGACTGTCCCAGCTTAAATCATAGCTGTTCAGCTTGTCATTGCCCCAGCTCTTGCCAGGCCAGCTGAGAGAACCGGGATATTCTGCCTTATTGTCATATCCCTGATAAGCAAAATTCAGCTTATTCCGTTCATTCAACTGATAGTCTAAACGCACATTATAGGATGTGCCGTCATAAGAGCTGTAATCCCATCTTTTCCCTTTGCCAGGATTATCGCTGTCAGTATGCTTACCTGATTTAAAATCACCGGAATGCTCATCA
>JBJDXG010000258.1:0-2492 GCA_051866555.1 bacterium
AAGCCCTAATGGGCTTTTCGGGACTTTTTAAATTTAGCAAGTGTCAAACTTCCGTCTTTTCCCGCTCTGATGAAGTTTGGAATTCCTATGAGGAGATGAATGATTTTATTATTGCTAAGCTCAATTATTAAAAAATTTTTCAAAAAAGTTAAAGAAATTGCTTGACAATATGAGTGAAAGACTTTATAATAATCAATGTACTGATTGAGCCGGAGTGGTGAAATTGGTAGACGCAGTGGACTCAAAATCCACCGATGGCGACATCATGCCGGTTCGAGTCCGGCCTCCGGCACCATATAAGAATTTAAAGACTTCCTGATGGGTTACCAGAAGGAAGTCTTTTTGTTATAATTAATCAAGATATAGACGGGTGGAAATTATGCGATTAAAAAAGATGGAGTTATACGGCTTTAAATCCTTTGCCCAGAAAACCGTAATTGAATTCGGTCAGGGAATTACAGCCGTAGTAGGCCCTAACGGCAGCGGCAAAAGCAATGTTGCCGATGCGGTGCGTTGGGCTTTGGGAGAGCAGAGTGCCAAGCAGCTGCGCGGCAGTAAGATGGAGGATGTTATTTTTAACGGCAGCAGGAATAAAAAAGGTCTGGGCCTGGCTGAGGTTTCTCTTTTCTTTGATAATACTGACGGACTTCTGGCTGTTGATTATAACGAGGTAGTCATTACCAGGAGGATGTACCGCTCCGGCGAAAGTGAATATAAGCTTAATAATAATCTCTGCCGCTTGAAGGATATCCATGAGCTGTTCATGGGAACCGGGGTTGGCAAGGAGACCTATGCCACGATTGAGCAGGGAAAGATAGATAATCTGACCAGCACCAGAGCTGAGGAGCGGCGGCAGGTCTTTGAGGAAGCGGCCGGTATTTTAAAACATAAGTACAAAAAAAAAGAAGCGCTCAGCAAGCTTAGTGATGTAGAGCAGAAAATTCTGCGCCTGGAGGACATTCTGAAAGAAATTAAGCAGCAGCTTCTGCCCTTGCAGCAGCAAAAGGAAAAGGCCGAATGCTTCAGGGAGTACAGCTCTGTTCTGGAGGAAGCGGAAAGAAAAACAGCCTTGAATAAATGGCGTATCCTACAGGAAGAAAAGCAGAGGCTTAATGCTTTAAAGCTGGAAAATCAGACTAAGCAGGAGCTTTTAGCCGGGGAGTTTGCCGAGTTAGCGGCTTCTCTCACTGTTGAGGAGCAAAAAATCAAGCAGAACGAAGGGCTTTTGACTGCTAATCTTTTAAAGCAGCAGGAAATAGAGGGTAAGGCTGCTTTTTGCCGGGAGCGAATAGAGAGTACTGCGGGACAGCTCAGGGAATTGCAGGAGCAGGAGAAAAATTCCCAGCAAAGAAAAGAGCAGCTCCTGACTGCTTTAGCCAGGGAGGAGAAGGAAAAGCTGGCTTATCATAAGGAATTGGCGGAATTGGAAAGGAAGCTCTCCGGCTGCGGGGCTGAGCTTACGCTTTTAGGCGGCAAGGTCGCCGAGCAGGAAGGTGCAGTACAAAAAAAGGTACAGGATATTGAGGACTTAAAAGGCGATTTAATTGAGCTTTTAAATGAAAAGGCTAAAAGACAGTATGAGCTGCAAAGACTGGCGGGACAGGAAGAAGAGCATATAAAAAGGCTGGAGCAGATTGAGGAGAAGGAGCAAAGACTAAAGGCTGACTGCGGTAAAGCGGCGGAGAAAATTATTGAGCTGAAGGAAAGACAGGAAAAATTAATGGCAGCCCAAGCTGCCGGATTGCAAAAAGAGCATTCCTTAAAAGCGGAAATAACCCTATTGCAGGAAAAGCTGCTGGAGAGACAGAAAACCTGGCAGGAGCAGGAAAGCCGCTTAAATCAGGCTAAAAGCCGGCAAAAAGTTTTAGCGGAGCTGGAGCAGTCCTTAGAAGGCTATTATAAAGGAACTAAGAGCATATTAAAATCCAACCTGAAGGAGCGCTTCCTGGGTACGGTAGCCCAGCTGATTACGGTAGAAAAGCGTTATGAAACGGCTATTGAGGTTGCTTTGGGCGGCAGCTTGCAGAATATAATCACTCCGACTGAAAAGGATGCCCAAAGCCTGATTGCCTATTTGAAAAAAACTAACGGCGGCAGGGCGACTTTTCTGCCCTTAAACCGGGTTCATGGCGAGAAAAAGCAGGTAGGGCAGATGAAGGGCTTGATAGGTTTAGCTGCCGATCTGCTCCGATTTGCTCCGCAGTATGAGGGAGTTATCAATCAGCTTTTAGGCCGGATTTTGATCAGCGATAATTTAGCCAATGCCTCGGAGATTGCTCTCAATACCGGGCAAAGGTATAAGATAATTACTTTAGACGGTGATGTGATCAGTCCCGGGGGAGCAATGACCGGCGGCAGCTTTACGGCTAAGCAGAATGGACTTTTAAGCCGGAAAAGAGAATTAGAGGATTTGAATTTTACCATCACTGACTTAGAAGAGCAGCAAGGAAAGGAACGCCGGGCAATCAGCGGTCTGCAAAAGCAGCAGGAGG
>JBJDXG010000259.1:0-2483 GCA_051866555.1 bacterium
CCTTTTGTTGATCCTGCTTCAAAAGTTTCACCGCATACACAAGTAACTTTCGCTACGTTATAATTTGGATGGATTCCTGATTTCATTCTTTTTTCACCTCTTTTTGCTTCATTTACCGAATTTTATTATAGCATACCGCCATAAATTTGACAACACTATTTTATTGTTGCCATAAATTCCTGATTATTCTTCGTCTTTTTAAAACCATTGAGGAAAAATAATAAATTTTCTACTGCATCCTGCTGATTAAAGGACTTGCGGATATTCCACATCTTCTCCAGCTCCTCCTCACTCAAAAGCAGCTCCTCTTTTCTGGTTCCTGAACGCTTAACATCAACCGCCGGGAAAATCCTCTTTTCCGAAATCTTACGGTCTAAATGCAGCTCCATATTGCCTGTTCCCTTAAATTCCTCAAAAATCATGTCATCCATCCGGCTGCCCGTTTCTACTAAAGCAGTAGCAATAATAGTCAGGCTGCCCCCGTTTTCAATATTTCTGGCTGCGCCAAAGAATCTTTTAGGTCGGTGAAGCGCCCCGGGATCAAGCCCGCCGGAAAGAGTCTTGCCGGTAGACGGCTGGACTAAATTATAGGCTCTCGCCAAACGGGTGATACTGTCCAAGAGAATAACTACATTCTGCTTCAGCTCAACTAACCTTTTAGCCCTTTCCAGAACCATCTCTGCCACTCTGATATGATTGTCAGGCGTCATATCAAAGGTCGAGCTGATAACCTTGCCCTTAATTGAGCGCTGCATATCAGTAACCTCCTCCGGCCTTTCATCAATCAAAAGCACCATCAGCTTTAGGTCAGGATTATTAGCCGTCATGCTGTTGGCTATGTTTTTTAAAAGCATAGTCTTGCCGGCTTTAGGCGGTGCTACAATAAGCCCCCGCTGCCCGAGACCAATAGGAGCTATCAAATCAATCAAACGGGAAGACACATTGCCGCCCTCCAGCTTTATTCTGGAATCAGGATAAATAGGCACTAAATGCTCAAAATCACAGCGATTCATTTTCGCCTTTTCCGGTTCCAGCGAATTGATCGATTCCACCCGCAAAAGAGCCAGATATTTTTCATTATCCTTAGGAGCCCTGACCTGACCGACTACCATATCGCCGTTGCGCAGATTAAAACGCCTTATCTGGGAAGGGGAAACATAAATATCATTGTCACTGGGGGTAAGCTTTTCCTGACGTAAAAATCCGTAGCCGCTCTCAGCAATTATTTCCAGGACACCGCCCCTGGTAAACAGCTTAGAGCTATGTATTTCTTTTCTTTCTTGTCTTTTAAAAGGGTAAACAACCGTAGAATCAGATGACGGGGCTAATGCCTTAACCTGAGAAGCTTCTTCACTCTGCAACAAGTCAGAGAGCTTAGTGATGAGTTCCTGTTTTTTTAAACGTCCGTAATAAGGGACCTTCTTTTCACGAGCCAAAACTCTTAATTCACTTATACTGCAATTTTCTAAATTATCCTTCGTCATTTTCCCTCCTGTCTGCTTCTTTTCATTCGCCGCATTTTATATTTTTCAATAAATTTTAAAGCCAGGTAATAGGTTAATAAACCGGCCACTAAAGCGTTGACTGCACTGCCAAGCAAAAAAGGCTTGCCTAAATGCTGAATAGTTTCCAGGCTCAATTCTGACCAGGAAAAATCGGGAACAGTTTCTCCCCCTACGTTTACCTTATCATTTAAAATAAGATGACCGGTAACAAGATTGCTCAGATAAAAAAAAGGTATTCCTACTTTTACTGCAATCGCTGAAATAACGGTTGCCGCCCGGTTAGCGCCTATAATTGAAGCCAGGATAAAAGCAAAAACCAAGCCTGTGCCAAAGGTCGGCAGAAAATTAAAGGCAATCCCCAAAGCTACTCCTAAGGCTATCTTTGCGGCAGAATCAGGCAGACGTATAATCATTAAAAATTTGTATCTCAGATAGCGCCATAATTTGTTGCTCAATATAATCTCTCCTGTCACCAGCTTTAAAGAAAGCCTCCATCAAAAAGATGAAGGCTAAAATTTATTATAACATCAGCAGCCAATATAATCAATGACTAATTATATTCCCTGCTTTACCCAGGCATGAGTTGCTTCTATAAAACGAATCGTTCCTGTCTTGCCTCTCATTACCAGGGTAGTAGTTTTGGCCGACTTGGCATCATAGCGGACTCCGGATAAAAGATCACCATCAGTAATGCCAGTCGCCGCAAAGATAACATCCTTGCCCTTAACTAGATCATCCATATATAATACTTTGGTCACATCATCTGTTCCCATCATCTTGCTGGCACGCTTGATTTCCTCATCTGTAGTCGGGTGCAGTCTGGCCTGCATTTCCCCTCCGACACAGCGCAGGGCTGCTGCTGCCAGAACACCTTCCGGTGCTCCACCTATGCCCATAACCACATCAATACCGCTTTCAGGGAAGCCGGTAGCAACAGCAGGAGCTACATCTCCGGCCTCTATCAGCTTGATTCTGGCT
>JBJDXG010000260.1:0-8530 GCA_051866555.1 bacterium
AGTCAGTGCCTTTTATAGCATTATATGCCGAGAGAAGATTTTCCTTATTGTTAAACAGCCTGCGGAAAAGAGAATCCCGGTAATTTCTTTTAGCTTTCATAACTGCACCTGCTTTTTGTCTTTATTATACCATAGATGAAAAATTTTAACTAATTTATTTTCAGTCGTTTAAAGCCCCAGAAATTAAACAATTTCTTCTTAGGCTCCGGCAGCAGCCTTCTCTGATAGGTAGCAATTTCCTCAATATTATCCAGCCCGGAATTAAGCCGCCCCAAGGATTCCTCCTGCGTTGCCGCTATCTGAATCATCGCCCCCATCAATTTATCATTAGTATCCTTTTGATTTTCTTTAAAAGAACGTGTTTCCTCTCTCAGCTCCTTGATCTCCTCCTTCATTTTCAGCATAAGGTCAGTCAGGTTATTCAAATCATTTAAACTGGGATAAGGTATATCCCACTTTTTCAATGCCAGACCATGTTCATTAAGATAATAGCTGACCTGCTTTACAGTCATTCCCCTGTCCTTCATTAAATCAAAAATAGACTGTAAATTATTGATATTTTCCTCAGTAAAAAGCCTGTAACCCTTTTCCGTCTTCTTAATCGGGATAAAATTTTCAAACTGATTGCAATAATAGCGCAGTAAAGATGATTCCATCCCTAATTTATCAGAAGCCTCTTTAGTCGTAAAATAAATTTCGTTTTCTTTTTCTTTTAAGTTTGCCGCTTCCTGCATAGCCAAAACCTCTTTCCTTTTTCTGTATTTTTATAGTTAATAATTCTCCTTCTGCCCACTATATTCCTTCCATAAAAAGGAATATTTTTAGCTTTTTATACACACTTTATCCCCATCTATCCACAAGTTATCAACAGAAATTGTGGATAACTTGTGATTAATCCACCATTTATCCCGGCAAAAATGCTGGAAAGCAAAAAACGGTACAGCCCTAAAGGACTGCACCGTTTTTTAATTTATTCTGTTTTTCTACTGTTCCATTTGTTTCGCTAAAAATCCGGCGGCTGTTTCTACCAGCTTTAATTCCAGCTGTCCTAATTTACTGTTATCCTCTTTAGTACAAATAACCACAGCCCCAATAGGATCTCCTTCAGCAATAATCGGAGCAATAGCCTGAGCTCTGATTTTGCTGCTGCCTGCTTCATCCAGCAGGGCAAAGTCTTCTCCCTCTAAATTTTCCAAAAGCACAGACTTTCTGCTTTCCATCACCTTCTCTACAGCCGGTCCATTCGCTTTTTCAAAAAACTCCTTTTTAGGTGCGCCGGATACGGCAATAATTCTGTCTCTGTCGGCAATACAAGCAATATGTCCGGTTGTATCATGCAACGAATCAGCATATTCCTTGGCAAATTCACCAAGCTCGCCAATCGGAGAGTATTTCTTTAAAATAACTTCTCCCTCTCTATCTACAAAAATCTCTAACGGATCACCTTCCCTAATCCGCAGCGTTCTTCTGATTTCTTTAGGAATAACAACTCTGCCTAAATCATCAATACGACGGACAATTCCGGTTGCTTTCAACACCACCCCTCCTTTACATTTCTAATTAAAGGTTATTGATATTATATAAATATTTGGTGGTTTTTATTCATAAACGGAAATTATTGCCCTGTCCTGCAAATCATGCTTAAACTTTTCCCAGGCCTTCTGCTGTTTTTGCTGCCCAAGAAGCTGCTTCACTTCCTCCCTGACATCGCTGTACTCCAGCTGTCCAGCCGGCTTATGATCCAGAACTTTAATAATATGATAACCATATTCTGTTTGAATAATACCGCTGATTTTATCTTTTTCCAGGCTAAAGGCGGCTTTTTCAAAAGGAGGCACCATCTGCCCTTTAGAGAAATACCCCAAATCTCCTCCCTTGACGGCTGAGGCCTTATCCTCGGAAAACGCTCGGGCCAGCTCCGCAAAATCCGCTCCGCTGTTCAGCTTAGCTAAAAGCTGCTCCGCCTTTAAGCGGTCTTTAACCACGATATGACGCGCCCGAACTATTTCAGGATAGCCGTACCTGGACTTATGCTGGGCAAAGTAAGCATGGCATTCATCCTCCGTAACCTCCAAAGCTTCACTGCTTAAAACATCCTGCTTCAATTTACCGAGCAGCAGCTCATACTGCTTCTCCCGCTTTAATTCCGCAGGCTCTATCTCATTATCCCGCAAAAACCTTTCAGCATCACCTGGAGAGGCAAACTGCGTATTTTTCCAGTCCTGTACTGCCTGATTGACCTCGGCAGCAGAAACGGCAATATTTCTCCTTTTGGCTTCCTGCTGCAAAAGAGTTTCCATAACTATTTGATCCAAAACCGCCTTTTCCAGCTTCTTTTCCGTAGCTCGCCCTCCTGACTTGCTGAAATCGACCTTATATTTCAGCGTATAAAATTTCTTTAAAATCTCCAGTCGGTCAGATAATTCCTCTTTAGTTATCTCCTGACCATTGACCAAAGTCACTGCTTCATGACAGCCGGCAAATAAAAAAGACATAATTATCATTAGACCTAAGAAAAAAAACCTTTTCATTCCCTTTCCCCCGCATAATACATATTTAAGTCAGTCAAAATTTTATGCAATAAAGAAAATAACTCCCTGACCTTTAAATTACTGCTTTTGATGCCTATTTCCAGATTTTTTCTGTTCCTGATCATAATCCTGCCATGGTAGCGCTCCAGAAGGTCAGAGAGCAAATTGCCGTCAGGCTTTACCGCACCATGGAAAATCAAGTTGATTTTTTCACCCTCCTGCACGATTTCCGTTATCTTAACCCTCTCGGCCAAAATCCTCGCTCTGGCTATATCCAACAGATTGAGCGTTTCCTCCGGCATAGTGCCGAATCTGTCCTCCAGCTCATCCTCTACTTCATTTATTTCAGCCAAATCTATTACATTAGCTATCTTTTTATAAATCTCAATCTTCCTCTTCTGATCCGCCACATAGCTTTCCGGAATATAAGCACTGACCTTCAGTTCAACTGCCGCCGCAATTTTTTCCTCTTCCCGGTTTTCCTCACCCTGCAATTTGCTGACAGCGCTTTTCAGCATCTTAGCATATAGCTCAAAGCCGATGCTCGCCATGTGTCCATGCTGTTCTGCCCCTAAAATATTGCCGGCTCCTCTGATTTCCAAATCACGCATCGCAATCTTAAAGCCGGAGCCAAGAGCAGTAAAATCCTTCATTACCCGCAAACGCTTCTGAGCCACTTCACTGACCACCTTATTCTTGCGGTAGGTCAAATAAGCATAAGCCACTCTGCTGCTCCGGCCTACCCTGCCGCGCAGCTGATACAACGAAGCCAATCCTATATGATCTGCCTGGTCAATAATCAAGGTATTTACATTAGGAACATCAAGTCCGGTCTCAATAATAGTAGTACAAACCAGTACATCATACTCCCCGCGGATAAAAGCCCACATCGCCCGCTCCAATTCATCCTCGCTCATTTGACCGTGAGCTACGCCTATTCTGGCCTCCGGCACCAGCACTCCCAGCTGAGTTGCCGTCTTATCTATTGACTCGACCCGATTATGCAGAAAATAAACCTGCCCCTGTCTGGCTAATTCATACCGAATAGCTTCCTTTATCGTATGTTCATCATACTCAATAATATATGTCTGAATCGGAAAACGATCCTCCGGAGGCGTTTCTATCACGCTCATACTCCGTATATTGACCATCGCCATATACAGAGTCCGCGGAATCGGAGTAGCCGTCAAAGTTAAAATATCCACATTCTTTTTCAGCTGCTTCAGCCTTTCCTTATGAGCTACGCCGAACCTCTGCTCCTCATCAACTATAATCAAGCCGAGATCCTTAAATTTGATGTCCTTCTGCACCAATCTGTGAGTGCCGATAATGATATCCACCGTTCCACGTGCAACATCCTTTAAAATCTTGCTCTGCTCCTTCGCACTCCTGAAACGGCTGATCATTTCAATAGTGAAAGGATACTCCCTGAATCTCTCCCGAAAAGTATTAAGATGCTGCTGAGCCAGAATAGTCGTAGGAACCAGAACCGCTACCTGCTTGCTGTCATTTACCGCTTTAAAAGCTGCCCGCATGGCAACCTCTGTTTTGCCATAGCCCACATCGCCGCACAGCAGTCTGTCCATAGGCTGAATACGCTCCATATCCTTTTTTACCGCAGCAATCGCCTTTAGCTGATCAGGCGTTTCCTCAAAAGGAAAAGCATCCTCAAACTGCTTCTGCCAGGCACAGTCCGGTGAAAAGGCAAAGCCCTGACTCATCTCTCTGGCAGCATATAAAGCCAATAAGTCCTCCGCCAGCTTAGCTACAGAAGAACCGACCTTCTTTTTCAGCCTGGACCATTCGCTGCCGCCAATCTTCGACAGCCGCGGCTTCTGACCTTCCACCCCGACATAGCGCTGCAGCTTATCCATCTGGTCGGTGGGAATATATAATTTAGCATTATTGGCATAAGCTACGGCTAAATAATCCTTCTGCATCCCGTCACTGTCGCCTATGGTCTCTATGCCCAGATACTGTCCTATGCCCTGCTGCAAATGAACAACATAATCCCCCGCCTGCAAATCGGTAATGCTGTTCACCTTCAAGCCATTTTCAAACTGCTGCCGGTAGCCGCCCTTCTGTCTGGTTTTCTTCCTTACCCCAAAAATCTCCTGGTCTGCCACAACGACTACATGGCTTTCCAAATCATGAAAGCCCTCATGCAGGTTGCCCCTGATAATGATTATTTCCCCAATTTTGCCCTCCGGCTTCTCCGTAACGCCGATGCCCTCCGACTGAAGCAGCTCTATCAAGCGCTGCTTACGCTCCCTGGTCGCGGCAAAGAGAAAAATCACATTCTTCTGCCGCCATTCCTGAAGCTGGCTGACCAAAACATCCAGCTTCTGCTGAAAAGCACCGGCAGTGCTGGATTGAAAAACAAAATCATCATCCTGCCCCGGCAAATACTTCACCACTAAGCCAGAGGCTATTTCCGCCGTTTTGGCTGCATAAAAATTCGGCTTTTCCCAACTGTCCGGCTCATCTAAAACGACTAAGCCCGACGAAGCAAAATAATCCGTCAAATTACCTCCCGAAGGCGAAAAGACATTCGTACCCAGAAAATAGAGCATAAATTCCTTTAGGCTTTCAGTTGAACGCTGACTAAGCGGATCAAAAAAGCGAATCGAATCGATTTCCTCGTCAAAAAGCTCTAATCTCAGCGGCTGCGTCTTTTGATAAAGGAATACATCAATTATCCCGCCGCGAATGCTGAACTGCCCGGGCAGCTCGGTAAGCTCCTCCCGGACATAGCCCGCCTCGGTCAAGGCTTTAAGAAAAGCCTTCAGGTCGAGCCTTTCTCCTGTCTGCAACAAAATTTTCTGCTCTCTTAATTTTTCCAGAGCCCTGAAGCCATAAGTCACATTGGCAGCCGGAGTAACCGCCATTACCTTCCTGCCTTCAAGCAGGCGCTCAATAAACCGGCAGAAAACAGCAATATGCTCAATCGGAATATCACTTAGCTGCTCTTTTTCCAGATAAGGCAAAAGATAAAGCTCATCTAAAAAGGTCTGACAGTCCTCATAGATTTTTTTGGCTGCCAAAGCATCAGCCGCCGCAACTAAAAAGCCGGTATCGGCAGCTACCTTCAGACTGCTGAGAAAGCAGCTCTTCTGGCTGCCGGAGAGTCCGGCCAGGACCTGCCTGGACCTTCTTTTTTTAATCTGTTCAGTAATCTTTTGCATTTCCGGTACAGCAGCCAACAAATCCAAAAGCAAATTCATCTGAATAAAAGCCCCCTCACTCCCACCAGAAAAAAGGCTTCAGCAAGTTATATGCTAAAGCCTTTTTTACTTTAATGATACTGTAATAATGGATAATAAAAACGATCCTTCTCTAAAAATCCCGTCACACTGGCACACTCTTCGCAGATAGATTTAATATAAATGCTATTTTCTTCCTGCTTTACTGTTATTATATCCTCCCTCTCTTCAGGTGTCAAGCAGGAAAAGCCTAACTTCTCCTCGTCAAGTTCTTCCATTTCCAGAGTACCTATCAGCTTTTGACAACACTCACACAAATAGTAGAGCTTCACTTTCAATGATGACCTCCTCTGAAATGCCGCTCCGGAAAAAATTCATCTTCCCTTCTTGAATTTATTCTGTCCCGTCTAATTAAATCTATTCATCGCCTTATCTATGCCCTTTTCAATTATCAACATTACGGCTTCAGCCGCTTCAGCAACCGCCTGAGCAATCAAAGCCTCCTCAGCCGGAGAAAACCTGCCCAAAACATAATCGCTGACTGCAATCTGCGGCTTGCCTATCCCGATTCTGACGCGGGCAAATTTTTCAGTTTTTAAAAGAGCGATAAGCGAACGCATGCCGTTATGCCCGCCATGACTTCCCTTCGTCCTGATTCGCAGCCTGCCTGTTTCGAGAGCCAAATCATCATAAACTGTGATTATATCCTCTGCTTCTATTTTATAGAAGCCTGCCAGGGCTGCCGCCGCTTCGCCGCTTAAATTCATATACGTCTGCGGCTTAACCAAAAGCAATTTTTCTCCCCCTAAGCGGCATTCACCAATTAAGGCTTTGTATTTTTCCTTTTCTACCGTACAATCCAGTTTTTCCGCTAAACGGTCAATCACCCGAAAGCCCACATTATGCCTTGTATTTTCATACTGTCTGCCCGGATTGCCCAAACCAACTATAAGCTTCATCTTTAATATCCTTTCTGTTATTCACAATATTTATGCTAAGATAATTCTTCTGGCCTTTTGTCCTGCTTTGTTCATAATATAATCAGCCTTTCAGCTATCTATTACCGATTATATCATGATACAAAAACAGTGTCACCTTCAATTACTTGTATAAATTCGCTTTTGGCATTATTAGCTAATTAGTGTTCCGAATACATTTTTTACAGCCCAATAAAAAAATCCGCCAAGCACAAAAAAATACCGCTGCCTCAAAAACAGAGGCAGCAGCATTTTTCAGCATGGGTATTCATATATGAAGAAATGCCCTCCGTATCTTCGAATACCTCATTTTCTGAATTTTACGGAGCACTGTTCTCTACCTGTTCTTACTTTACCGTAATTTTTTCCTTTTTCTCCGTCTTCTGCCCCGAAGAAAGTTTAACATTATCAATAATGATCACATCCCCCGCTCCCGGTGCTCTCACTACCGATACTTTTTTCGCCGTACCTTCCGTAACCCCCAATTTCTTCACTCCCGGTACTTCCTTTGACGCACCTTCCCTGCCATTGTTCGAATTACCCAGGTTCACAGGAGTTAATAATAAAACTCCCGGAGCAACCTTTTGGACCAAAATTGGAGTCTCTTCCTGCTTCTGTTTAGTACCGACTATTAAAGAGCTATCTTTATTCGTCTTGATGATAGTTTTTGTTATTTTCGTCTTTTTACTGTAATCATCGCCAGTAACTTTAGTCTTAGAATCTTTACTATTATTGTTATTTACAGTGACATTGATTGCTTCAACCTTAGAACTAATGTCTTTAATGGTTTTATTAGGAATTGTCACAGTATATGATTCTTTTTCCTGCACCTTGTCAGCAGCAGTATTCTCATTCGTTAAAACATACTCACCTGTCTTTGAGTCGACAGCAAGAACTTTCAACTTATCTTTACTATTCTTGTCAACATTTAATGTTAAAGACTTACCTGCCTCCTTGTCAGCAGCAGTATTCACAGTGATTTCGACATCAGCACTACTAGCAGCTTCAGTAATTTGGTTAAGAACACTACCACTCAAAACACCATCAACAGAATCAACAGTGACAGTTGCTACCTTTCCCTCTTCCTTTGCCTCTGTTGCTGGCACTGCTACTGACTCTGTTCCCTTTGCAGCTTTCTTTATCTCTTCTACTGGCACTGTTACCGCTCCACTATTAGTCCATCGGGCAATAGAGGACTTTGCCCAATTGCTCTCTTGGTCTTCATATACAGGTTCTTTTCCACTCGGAGTGCTAGTGCCTCCACCTGAAGAGCCTCCACTTGAAGAGCTTCCATCTTTAGCAGAAGTGTCAGTGTCACCAGTACTACTAATTCCATCTGCCTTTGTCTCTATTACTGCCTTTGTTTCCTCTCCATCTCCCTTTGTCTTTGTCTCTGCTACCGTTCCATCTGCCTTTTCCTCATCATCCTTTTTCCCATCATCTGGTTCTAGGGTTTTGTCATTGGAGCCCGTAAGAATTTGGGACGGATTATCTAGCTTAGTACCCAGAGCTACCTGCTGACTGGTCTCAGTGGCAGTTCCATCTTTTTCTATTTTGTCTAAAATAGTATTGATAACTGTTGTATTGTCGGAATCTCCTGCACCACTATCGGAATCTCCAGGGTCCGTTCCTGGGTCTGTTCCTGGGTCTGTTCCAGGATCTGTTCCAGGGTCTGTTCCAGGGTCTGTTCCTGGGTCTGTTCCAGGATCTGTTCCTGGGTCTGTTCCGGGATCTGTTCCAGGGTCCGTTCCAGGGTCTGTTCCTGGGTCTGTTCCTGGGTCTGTTCCTGGGTCTGTTCCTGGGTCTGTTCCTGGGTCTG
>JBJDXG010000260.1:8630-10806 GCA_051866555.1 bacterium
TTCCAGGATCTGTTCCTGGGTCTGTTCCTGGATCTGTTCCTGGATCTGTTCCTGGGTCTGTTCCGGGATCTGTTCCTGGGTCTGTTCCTGGATCTGTTCCTGGGTCTGTTCCTGGGTCTGTTCCGGGATCTGTTCCAGGATCTGTTCCTGGGTCTTCATTTAAATTAATAAAAGCAATTTGCCAGTTTTCATCATTGCTGACATTGCTGATTCTAATACAGTTACTATTTCTATCTTTTGTCAAATGACTCTCATCATTGCTTATATTTCCTGTATTGTTTAGAGAATAAGCAAAAAAAGTGTTTTTAGTTACTGTATTCTCCTCAGAAGAAGCAGCAGAGAAAGTGCTTACCTGCACAGTTGGGGCAACACCGATATTACCGCTGTTAGTAATAACATTATTTTCGCTTATTAACAGGTCTAAGGTATCATTAGTCGCATCATATTTCCAGCCATCCACAGCATAAATATTAACCCCGTCCGCAGCAAATAAAATACCCTGATTATTAACGGCATTGGCCACTAAAGCGGCTTCCCCTGTTGCCGTAATCTCGCTGTCTGAACCAATAGTAATATCATTACCTTCTTTAGTCGTTAAATCGTGTTTATAGTCAAACCAATAATTTCCCGCTTCCCTCACTGCTGAAACATTTTCTCCTGCTCCTAAATAAGCATCATCTGTATCAATAATTGTACTGGCGAGATTAATATTTCCTCCCAGAACTGTCACATGAAATAAACTATCCCCATTATCACTTTTTGTTTGCAGCTCGGAATTTTTTATACTTATTGTATTACCGGTATCGGCATTTTTAAGCGCACTTTCGGAATATTCGTTTCCGGCCAGGAGGCTTATTTCACTTATTTTACCTCCTGCAACGCCTGCCTGTAAGCTGTCAATATCAACTGAGCCGCCGGCAACCGTAATCCTCCCCGGGTCATCAGCACCATTTTTAATTATTACGTTGCTTAAGCTCACATTATTTTCTTCAGTCGCAAACATACTGTCAGCAGAACCCGGCTGTTCATCATGGCGTTCAAACTTATTTGCCGCTTCAATAGTAATTTCACTGGAATCAGATAGAAGCATAGTATAAGTTAAGCCATCTGCGGATATTTTTCCTCCTTCAAGATAAAATGCTCCCGCACTTGCCTCCAATGATTTTATATTGATTTCATTATCTGCGGCAGCCTCCATATTATCTATATTCTCTAAGGTATTGGCCGCTGCTGCATATATCTCCTGAGCCTTTTCTATGTTAACATTCTCAATATCCACCTTGCTGCCAAGAACATTAAAATCAAATTTTGTATTTATAGTAACATTTCCTGGGGTTTCAACAGCATCATCTGTATATGCCGCAGCAATTTCACCGGTTCCTTTACCAATGGTTACCGTATTGCTTCCATTTGAAGTATAGCTGGCAAGCTCAGTAAGTCCATTGTCCTCTTCAGTCGGAGCCTTAAAAGTAACATTATTTCCGGCTATCAAGGATAGATCTTTGGCCACCACACTTACACCCGGTGCTATAGTTATGCTGTTGCCAACTAAGGTGACAAAGCCCTCAGCATTCATTCCATTAACCGTAATGCTTCCGCTGTTGTCAGCAGCAAAAGCTAATGTGCCACCTTTTACATATTCATTAAAAGCCTCATCTGATAACTTTAAAGTAGAAGCTACAAAGGTATTAGCATTAGTCGTAAAGCCATTGCCAAAAACAATGCCGTTTGGATTGACTAAAAACACAGTCCCTATACCGCCTTCTGTACTAATTCTCCCTAATAACTCAGATGGATTGTTACCAGTAACTCTATTTAATACAGCCCATTTACTAATATTATTATTTACGTTATTAAAAATCAATTCACTATTGATTCCTATATTAAACTTATCCCAATTAATGATATTGCCAACACCTTCAAGTTTAACTTGACCGTTTAAATTACTTGTGTCCAAACCTAAAGTGCTTCCATCTATTACATTTACATTCGCATACGCCGGCAGAGCCGCCAGACTCAAGCCCAAAGCAATCGTCATAGTTTTTAACCACTTGTTTATCCGCATTTTCTTCACCTCTCTTAATTAAAATTTCTTCATGACGGAAAAATATCCCCGGCCGCTATCTACATCAAAGCTTGGCTCTTTCAGCGCAAAGCCATAGTCAAGACCTATAGA
>JBJDXG010000261.1:0-10789 GCA_051866555.1 bacterium
CTTTAGGGCCTTATGTGGTAATTGGCGATAATGTAACTATCGGTTCCGGAACTAAAATCGGAGCTCATACCTGCATTGGCAGCAATACTGTTATTGGTGAGGATTGTCTTATCCATCCGCAGGTAACGGTTGAAGACGGAGTAACTATCGGCAGCAGGGTTATTTTGCAGGCTGCCTGCGTTATCGGCAGCGATGGCTTTGGTTTTGTAACTACTAAGCCGGGAGCGCATTATAAGATTCAGCATCTAGGCGGAGTAGTTATCGAAGATGATGTGGAAATCGGAGCTAATGTCTGTATTGACCGGGGAACTATGGGCATGACTAAGGTTGGTGCCGGAACCAAGATAGATAATCTAGTTCATCTGGGACATAACGATGAAGTCGGGGAAGGCTGCCTTCTGGTAGCTCAGGTAGGAATTTCCGGCAGCACTAAAATAGGCAACCGGGTGACCTTAGCCGGCCAGGTAGGCTCTGCCGGACATATCACTATTGGCGATGATGTAGTAGTTGGAGCTAAAGGAGGCATAACGGCGAGTATTCCTCCCCGGTCCTTCTATTCCGGTTATCCGGCCAGAAATCATCGTGATAATTTAAAAAATGAAGCTCTGGTGCGTAAGCTTCCTGACTTGGTAGCTAAAATAAAAGAACTCGAAAAGAAAATAAAAGAACTGGAAAAATAAGCAAAGGACTATTGCTGAACGAATTTAAGGCAATAGTCTTTTTTTCTGTGCTTTTCGGCAATACTAACAAGAGTTAAAGTGAGGTGATTGCTATTGTTCTGGCGGATGCTCGTGCGGACAGCGCTTGTTTCTTTGCTTGTGGGACTCATTTTAGTCAATGCAGGCGCTTGGCTGACTGATTTTTATTTTGGCAAAACACTGCGCTCAGTTTTAGGCAGCAGCGGGCAGTATGATTTGCTGCTCGCAGTACGGCATGGTTCACTTGAAGCAGCCCAGAAAAGAATGAAGGAGATTGAAAAAGAGGAGCTTCCCGGGGTAAGCTTTCAGCGCGGAACGACTCTCCCGGGTAAGGTTTATTATTTTGTGGCTGTTCCTGAAAAATATCAGAATCAGGATTTCTGGTCTAAGCTGGAGGACTATTTTGGCGATATTCCCGGTAAAATAGGCTATAGTGTGCTGCTGGAGCCGCGTCTTGTTATTCGGGATATGCCGAGAATGGTTTTGGAGCGGATTAAAAAGGAATTAGAAGCCAATCTGCCTTTACTGCGCTTTGCTTTTCGGGAAGGCAATGCACTGGTTTTGGTCTTTCAGCCGGAGGCTGATTTACAGCAGATGAAGGCAAGGACGAAAACGGTACTGGATAAATACAGCCTGCTGACTGTTTATCCTGCCGGTGAGGCGGCTGATAGGACTTATCTCAATAATAAAATCAGTAATATATTGCGGCAGGAATTAAATTTAAGCTTTATTTTTCCGGTAAACAGCCAGGGACATAATCTGCCGGCTTTAGAACGGGTGGAAGATTTCTTGCTGGCTTACAGTCTGACAGCAGCTATTGATTTAAAGAGGGAAGCCATAGTTGCTCCGGGAGACCAGGTATTTTCTTTTTCAAGAGGTGACAAGGCTGTTTTGCAGCTCACCAGTCTGGGAGATACTTGGGCCAGGGCGGTTCTTTTACAGGGAAAGATAGAGGCAGGCAATGCTGTTTATGATAAAAGCGGGAAAAATATCTTAGGGAGGATAAAGGGTATAAGCAGTCAGCTTGAGGAGGTAAAATCCACTTTGAGACAGGTAGAGGAATTTATACAGCAGCTGGAAAAACTACGTGAGCATGGATTGGAGATTTCAGCCGAGCGTAATTGGCCTCGGGCGGAAGAGTTTTTGCGTAAGCAGGATTGGAGCAGGGAAAAAGAGGTGATCCGGAATTTAGAAGTCTCTCTGCCGAGGTCTGAGGACTTGGGGGAGCTATTTAATCTTTTGCAGGATTATAAAGCGCAGCAGGGGGAAGGAACGGCTTTCCTGGTTCCCAGCATATTAGCTGAGAGAAAAGCAGAAAAGCTGCTGCAAAAAAATATGCCGGATAAAAGTCTGCGGGCAGTTAAAAGCCCTATTGGGGCTATTGAAATAGATCTAAGAGGAGAAATGCAGCGTTTGATTGGCGACATTCGTGAAGTGATGGCCTTTTTACTGTCAGTTGTTTATTTTCTGGTTGTTTTTTTTCTCGATCAGAGCATGGTCTGCCGCTATCTGCAATTAACGAAGGATTCCCGAAATTGGTTGGGACTCAGCAGCCTTTACGGTTTAGCCTGGGGCATGGTGTTTTTGCCGCTGCTTATTTGGGGCAGCGGAGGAAATATGCCTTATTTTAACTGGCTTGGCTGGACCATTTTAGGCGGGGCTTTAGGATATTTTTCAGCAGGCAAAGCAGCTGTTTTCAGTCCGGTTAAGTCCGCCGAGGTTGAGGCTGGAATTTCCTTAGGCTTAAATGATGCGGAGATTTTTAACCAGATCGTTATTCCGGAAGGCAAGCCGGGATTTTTCAAATTGCTTTTTCGGCGCAATATCTTATTTGGAAGGAAGCGAAGAAATGCTGGAGATTAAAAATCTGTTTAAAAGCTATGACGGCAAAATGGTGATAAAAAATCTCAATCTTCAGATAAAGGCCGGAGAGAGGGTGGCTCTGATGGGCCCGAGCGGGTCTGGCAAATCTACCGTTTTACGCTGTCTGAATCGGCTTATCCAGCCTGATTCCGGAAGTATCCTGATAGGAGGAGAGAATATTCTGCACCTTAAGAGTGGGGAGCTTAACTTACTGCGGCGAAAAATCGGCTTTGTTTTTCAGAAATTTAATCTTTTAGAGCGTCTGACTGCCTTGGAGAATGTTGCTTTTGCTCTCTTTACTGCCGGATGGGAGCAAGAGGAGGCTTATAGGCTGGCGGCAGAATCTTTAAAGGATGTAGGACTTGAAGCCTATAAAGACTTTCCAGTGCCTGCCTTAAGCGGCGGTCAGCAGCAAAGAGTAGGCATTGCCCGAGCCATAGTAGGGAGGCCGGAAATACTTCTTCTGGATGAGCCGACTGCCTCCCTTGATCCTATTCTGGTACGGGAAGTTTTAGAGGCTATTGAGCGTTTGGGACAGAAAAGGAACATTACTATGGTAATAGTGACTCATGAAATCTTTTTTGCGCTGCGCTTTGCTGACCGTCTGCTTCTGTTTGACCGCGGAGAGATCGTAGATGACGGCACTCCTGAGGAGGTGCTGAGCTTTCCCTGCTCTTCTATTGGACAAAAGTATAAAGAACTGTTAGAATATCAATGGGAGGAGAAAATAAATGCAGCAGAAAACTATTAAACAGGAAGCAGTTTATCAGGGAATAGGTTTGCATAAAGGACAGATGGCTGAAATTCGTTTTTGCCCTGCCGAAATGGACACCGGAATAATTTTTGTCCGCACTGATCTTGCAGCTAAGCCTGAGATTCCGGCTCTCGTGCAGTTTGTAACCGATACTTCCCGCGGAACGACTATTGGGAAGGATGGGGTTCAGGTTTATACCGTTGAGCATATCCTGGCTGCTGTTGCCGGGCTTGGAATCAGCAATCTGAGAATTGAAATAGATGGGGTAGAACCGCCGGCAGCTGACGGCAGCTGTCTGCCTTTTGTTCAGGTTCTCCAGGAAGCAGGAATTTTAGAGCAGGAAGCCGAATTATCCTGTATAACCTTAGAGCAGCCTGTCTGGATCAAAGAAGGTGACAAATATCTGATTGCTTTGCCTGATGATGGCTTTAAGATCAGCTTTAATTTGTTGTACGACCATCCGGCAATCGGCAGTCAGTTCTGTGAGCTTGATGTTGCCCGGGATTTTATCAGTCAGGCAGCCGGAGCCAGAACCTTTGGCTTTTTAGCTGAATTTGAGTATTTAAAATCTCAGGGGCTGGCCTTAGGCGGCAGCCTGGATAATGCTGTTGTGGTTGGAGAAACGGAAACCTTAAATCCATTACGTTGCCCTGATGAATTTGTGAAGCATAAAATACTTGATATGGTGGGAGACTTATCTTTGATAGGCTTCCCTCTGCGGGCTCATTTGATTGCTTCCAAATCCGGGCATGCTTTAAATACACGACTTGCAGCGCTGATTAAGAAGCAGTTAAAAAAATGAGGAGGGAATTTTGATGTTAGATATTATGGAAATTAGAGATTTATTGCCGCATCGTTATCCTTTTTTACTGGTGGACAGGATTTTGGAATTAGAGCCGGGCAAAAGAGCGGTGGGAATTAAGAACGTTAGTGCTAATGAGCCTTTTTTTCAGGGACATTTTCCTACATATCCGGTGATGCCGGGAGTTTTGATTATTGAGGCTATGGCTCAGGTCGGCGGCTGTGCTCTTTTGACTATGGATGAGGCTAAAGCGCCGGAAGGAGTAAAAAATATTGTTCTTTTGACCGGAGTTGATGAATGCCGTTTCAGGAGAAAGGTAGTTCCCGGTGACCAATTGCGTATGGAAGCAGTGATTACCAAGATTCGGGGCAGTGTTGGCAAGTGTACGACCAAAGCTACAGTTGACGGTCAGGCTGTGGCGGAAGCTAATGTCATGTTTTCTTTGCTGAAACAAAATAGTTAATTACGGTAATAAATTGGAGTAAATCGCTTAAAATCGCCTGAGAATAGATATAATAGGTAATAGGGGGAGGCAATTGCTGCCTCTCTTTTTTTGAATATACTTAATGATACGGATTTTAAGTTGTTAAACTTGTGATAGAGGGGGATATGCTAGATGACGAGTAAGATTCATGAAATGGCTGTGATTCATCCCAATGCTCGAATCGGAAATGATGTGGAAATAGGCCCTTTTGCAGTGGTTGGTGAATTTGTTACCATTGGTGACGGGACTAAAATTGCACCGCATGCGGTTATTGACGGCCATACGACGATAGGCAGGGAATGTAATATTTATCCCGGTGCTTCTATTGGAGCTGCGCCGCAGGATTTAAAATATAGAGGAGAAGAAACTTCAGTCATTATAGGTGACAGAACCTCAGTCAGAGAATGTGTGACTATCAATCGGGCAGTAGGAGAAGGAGAGGTTACCCGGGTCGGAAATGATGTTTTGCTGATGGCTTATTCTCATGTCGGGCATAACTGTATAGTAGGCAATAATGCAGTTATTGCCAACTGTGTTCCTTTGGCCGGTCATGTTGTTTTAGGTGAATTTGTTACTGTCGGGGGTCTTGCCGGTATTCATCAATTCGTGCATATAGGGGATCATGTTATGATCGGCGGAATGACCAGAATAAGTCAGGATGTGCCGCCTTATCTTTTGGTAGTAGGCAATCCGTCTGAAGTGCATGGACTGAATTTGGTCGGCTTAAAAAGGCGCGGTTTTACGCCTGATGAGAGATTGGAGATTAAAAAGATATTTAAATTGATCTATCGCTCTAAGCTCAACCTTTCTCAGGCTATAGAGGAATTAAAGAAAATGGAAAAAACTAAATATACGGTCAAGTATCTTGAATTTTTAGAAAATGCAAGTGGAAGAGGTATTGTTTGATGAAGGTATTGGGAATTTTAGCCGGACAGGATTTTCTGCCGCTGGAAGTGTTAAAAACCGCTAAGGACAAAGGATATAGAACAGTAGTGATCAGTCTTATAGGAGCTGCTGCTCCCGGATTAGCTGAAAATGCTGATGCTTTTTATGATATCAATGTAGGTCAGATAGATAAAATTTTGACGACTTTAAAAGAAGAAGGAGTAACTGAAGTAGTTATGGCCGGTAAAGTGACGAAAGAGCTGCTTTACCGCAATCTCAGTCTTGACCAGAGAGCTATGGTGCTGTTGATGTCTTTGCCTAACCGTAATGATGATACGGTCTTGCTGGGCATTACCGGTGAGATTCTGAAGGAAGGCATGCAGGTATCCTCTCAGACCGATTATCTGGCTCACCTTTTGCCGCAAAAGGGAGTTTTGGGCGGCATTAATCCTGATGATGCGCAAAGTGCGGATATTGCTTATGGCTTTGATATGGCGAAAAAAATTGCCGGACTTGATATCGGACAAACTATTGTAGTTAAGAAAAAGGCTATTATGGCAGTAGAGGCGATTGAAGGAACAGACCAGGCAGTCAAAAGAGGAGGTACTCTTGCCGGCAGCGGAGCCGTAGTAGTTAAGGTCAGCAAGCCGAAGCAGGATTTGCGTTTCGACATTCCGACAGTAGGTATGAATACCTTGCAGGCGATGATCGATTCGCAGTGCGGTGTTTTGGCGATAGAAGCAGAGAAAACATTTTTAGTGGACAGAGAAGCCTTTTTGGCTAAAGCAGATCAGCATGGAATTGTTGTTGTTGCTTGTTAAATCAGCAGCCAGTTACTCTTTATGGGCACCTGGCTGTTTTTGCGGGGTGGATGAATGAAAGTAATGATTATGGCTGGTGAAGCCTCAGGAGATATGCATGGAGCCTTTCTGGCAGCAGCCTTAAAGGAAAAAGAACCGGATATTGAGCTGATTGGTACAGGAAGCACGATGATGCAGGAGGCCGGAGTACGCTTGTTGGTTGATATGGCCAAGTTCAGTACGGTAGGTGTCTGGGAGGCTTTAAAGAATATAAGAGCTTTAAAAAGGCTTTTGCAGGAGATAGTCTCCTTTATTAAACGTGAGCAGCCTGATGTAGTAGTTTTAATCGATTATCCCGGTTTTCATCTGGAGATTGCTAAAATCTTAAAGCAGGAGAGGATTCGTTCGGTATATTATTTTTGCCCGTCAGCCTGGGCCTGGGGCAAAGGCAGGGCGAAAAAGGTGGCTGAGAGGGTAAGCAGGGTTGCTTCTGTCTTTCCTTTTGAAGCTAAAGTATATGAAGAGGCCGGAGCGGATGTGGAGTTTATCGGTCATCCGCTTTTAGATATTGTTAAGGTGGCAAAAACTAAAGCTGAGTTTATCTCGAAAAATAATCTGCCTGCCAATAAGACCTTGCTTGGACTTCTTCCCGGCAGTCGTGAACAGGAAATAGAGTTATTGCTGCCGCTGCTTTTAGAAACGGCTGAGCTGATTAAGAATGCTGGAGAGGATTGTCACTTTGTCCTGCCCTTATCGCATACGATTAAGCCGGAGAAAATCAGGGCTTTTACAGCTAAGTATCCTGAACTGCCTTTGACAGTTATTTCTGGCCAGTCATATGAAGTGATGGCTTACAGCAAGCTGATTCTGGTTTCCTCCGGAACGGCAACCTTAGAGGCAGCCTGTCTGGGAGCACCTATGGTCATCGTTTATAAGGTCGCAGGTCTTACCTGGTTTTTAGGTAAGATCTTTGTGAAATTAAACCATATAGGTCTGCCTAACATCATAGCAGGCCGTGAAGTAGTGCCTGAATTTTTACAGGATAAGGCTGTTCCTGCTAATGTCAGTGCTGCGGCTTTAAAAATCCTGCGGCAGAGTCTGGTGCAAAAAAGAATACGGCAGGATTTACAGGAGGTTAAAGAAAAGCTGGGCAGCAGCGGTGCGGTTTTACGAGCAGCCGACTTGGTGCTTCGCGTAGGAAGGATGAAATAGATGCAGAGTTATATTAAAGTTTTAAAATATTTTCGCCCTTATATAGGCTGTCTGATAGCGGCAGTTGTCTGTCTTGTGATAGCTACCGGAGCTAATCTGGTTTTGCCGTGGATAGTCAAGGATGTGGTCGATAAGGTTTTGATCGCTAAGGATGCCATGATGCTGAACCTTATTGTAGCGGCTATCCTGCTTTCCTTTTTAGTTAAGGGTATATTCAATTACAGTCAGGTTTACTTTATGTCCTTAGCTACTCAAAGAGTGGTAGCTAATCTTAGAGCTGATGTTTACTGCAAGCTGCAGTCCTTATCCATTTCTTTTTTTGAAAAGAGAAGAACAGGAGATATTATGTCACGTCTGACTAATGATATAACCTCTCTGCAGGGAGTTCTGACCAATGGAGTGGTTGAATGGTTTACCGAATCCTTTGCCTTTATTGGCTCTATCTGCCTGATTTTTTATATACACTGGAAATTAGCAGCTCTGACTTTGTTTATTCTGCCACTAGCTGCTGTTATCGTGAATAAAGTAGGCTGGAAGATAAGACAGTCCAGCTATCGGGTACAGGGGAAGCTGGCAGATGTTACTTCGGTCCTGCAGGAAACCATCTCCGGTATTCGGGTAGTTAAAGCCTTTGCCAGAGAGGATTTTGAAAATAAAAAATTTATGAGACATAATGAAGAAACGTTTAATACCACTTTGAAAAGCATTAGAATTACTGCTTCGCTTAATCCTATGGTGGAGTTTGTTGCTTCTCTGGGCATTGTGGTCATTGTCTGGTACGGCGGGCATGAGGTTTTAAGCGGCAGTCTTTCTTCCGGTAATTTGGTAGCGTTTTTGATTTATGTAATTACCATGACGACTCCGGTCAATCGCTTAAGCCGCCTTTACGGCAATGCTCAGCAGGCAGCGGCTTCAGCTGATCGGGTTTTTGAGATTTTGGAAACAGAACCGGAAATCGTGGAAAAGCCAGAGGCTTTAGCTTTAGAGCAGGTTAAGGGTGACGTTGCCTTTAAAAATATTTCTTTTGCTTATGAAAATGGTATTCAGGTTTTAAGTGATATCAATCTTGAGGTCAGGGCAGGAGAGATGCTGGCCTTAGTAGGCCCGAGCGGAGCTGGAAAAACTACTTTGGTTGACCTGCTGCCTCGCTTTTATGACCCGAATGAGGGAATAATCACTATTGACGGACAGGATATCAGTGACCTTACTCTGAAATCCCTGAGAAATAATATAGGTATAGTGCCGCAGGATGTAGTCCTGTTTGGAGGTACAGTAGCTGAAAATATTGCTTACGGCAGACTTGATGCTACTCGCGAAGAGATCATTGCGGCGGCTAAGGCAGCCAATGCTCATGAATTTATCATGAAAATGCCTGATGGCTATGATACGGAAATAGGAGACCGCGGAGTAAAATTGTCCGGAGGACAAAGACAGCGTTTATCCATCTCCCGGGCTATCCTAAAAAATCCGCCGATTTTGATTTTAGATGAGGCTACCTCAGCCTTAGATACGGAATCAGAGGTTCTGGTGCAGGAAGCTCTGGAAAGACTGATGCAGAAGAGAACGACCTTTGTTATAGCCCACCGTTTGTCTACCATCAGGGAAGCAGACAGGATTCTCGTTCTGGAAAGCGGCCGGATCGTAGAAAATGGTACACATGATGAGCTGTTAAGGCAAGAAGGCTTATACAGACGTTTGTATGAAGCGCAATTTAAAGAGCAGGACTGATGAGGGAAAAGCAATGCTGAAAAAATTAACGAAAAAAATAGTAAAAAGTACCTGGTTTCAAAATTTAGTTCCCCATTTGGTGACTATTTATGTTAAAATTCTAGGTAGAACTCTGAAATATAAAATAATAAAGGACGATGAATATCAGCGTCTGCTAGAAGAAAAAAAACCGTTGATTCTGGCCAGCTGGCACGGTACGCTGATTCCGCCCTTATTTTATCTGCGCAATCAGGAAATTTATGTTATGGCCAGCTACCATCGTGACGGCCGTTTCATTGCCCAGATTTTGCGTAATTTTGGCTGGCAGCTGATTTCCGGCAGCAGCGGGAAAAACGGATTGCGTGGTTTTTTAGAATTGCTTAAGCGAATCCGTGAGGGCAAAATCACAGCTTTGACGCCTGACGGTCCGACCGGACCGGCCAGAGTTTTAAAGCCGGGACTTTTGCAGGCAGCGAAAAAGACCGGGGTACCGATAGTTCCCTTAGGGGTAGCGGCGTTTCCCAAAAGGAATTTAAAATCCTGGGATGCTTTTTTAGTACCTCATCTGGGAGCTAAGGCAGTGATCGTTTTTGGCAAGCCGTTTTATGTAGACCAAAAAGCCGATGAAGCTGAATTAGTCAGAAAAAAAGCAGAGTTGGAAAAGATTTTCAGCAATTTAGAGCAGCTGGCGGAGAATATTGTAAGAGAGTGAAGACTATGAATTTAAGGGATTTGTTGCTGCGGGCAGGATATGGAGTTTTTGAAGGGTATATTCGTCTGCTTAAATGGACTAGCAGATATGTTATTGCAGGAGAAGAAATTTTAACTGAATTCAGGAAAGCCGGAGAACCGGTGATTTTAGCTCTGTGGCATGAGTCGTTATTAGTGCCTATGTGTTATCTGGGCAACCGGGATATTCATGTTTTAGTCAGTTCACACAGAACTACCTTAAGGTATATGCATGACGTTGTACGGCGTTTTGGCTGGAAAATGATCAAATCAGGCAATGGTACCCAGGAAAGAGAAGCCCAGGATGCCAAAGCTCTGATCATGCTGATCAAAGCAGTTAAAGAAGGCAAGGATATTGTCTTGACTCCGGACGGAACGAGCGGTCCGGTGCGCAAAATAAAACCAGGCCTTTTATACGTAGCCCAAAAGACAGGCAGACCGATTATTCTTTTTGGAGTAGCGGCTTCTCCCTGCTGGCGGCTGAAAACCTGGGACAAATTTCTGATGCCGTATCCGTTTTCCAGAGGGGCAATAGTGTTTGGTCAGCCTAATTATCTTCCGCCGAAAATGAGTGAGGAAGAGTTTGCGGCTAAGACTCTGGAATTAGAAGAGCAGTTGAATGATTTGCAGAAAAAGGCAGAAGAAATACTGAAATAAGGAGTTTACACTATGGTAATATTTTACTGGATCTATACCATATTGGCAGTTTGTGCTTTTGTTATTGCTCTTCCCTATATGTTTTTCAGAATGGCCATGACCGGCAGGTATCGTGAGGCTTTAGCCCAAATGCTGGGCTTTTGGCCTCAGGAAGTCAGGGAAGCCATGCGGGGGGGCTGTATCTGGATTCATGCAGTA
>JBJDXG010000262.1:0-2463 GCA_051866555.1 bacterium
TTTCTCTTAACGAATCGGAGGTGTATGACATGATCAGTGTTGAATGGGATTGGAACGAAGCTAAAAAAATCTGGCTCGAAGAAGGTGAAGAAAAAGGCTTTATGGAGGGAATGGCTAAAGGAATTGCTAAAGGCAAGTCTCAGGGAAGAACTGAGTTATACAAAGAACTACTGGCTGCCGGTCTATTGACCATTCAGCAATTAAAGGAAATTGGTAAATTATCAGATGAAGAAATTAAGTCTCTTCAATAATAAGTTAATGTTTTTAATCATTTATTAATATGACACCAACAGCCAGACTTTTCTAAGTCTGGCTGTTGATTTTTGCACAAAAAAGGAGCTGGCACACTAATTATTTAGTGCAACAGCCCCGCTTCAATTAACTTTTAATTACGCAGAGCATGAATAGGAGCCGGGATACGTCCGCCGCGATTAATAAACTTAGCCGGGCTGAACTTATTTACCGGCATTATAGGCGCATAGCCTAAAAGGCCGCCAAACTCTACCTTCTCACCTACACCTTTACCCGGCACAGGAATTACTCTGACCGCAGTAGTCTTGTTGTTAATCATTCCAATCGCCATTTCATCAGCAATAATACCGCCGATAATCTCCATAGGAGTGTCACCCGGTATAGCTATCATATCCAATCCAACAGAACAAACGCAGGTCATTGCTTCCAGCTTATCCAGACTCAAAGCGCCCAACTCTACAGCTTCGATCATGCCCGCATCTTCACTGACCGGAATAAAAGCCCCGCTTAATCCGCCTACCTGATGCGCCGCCATAGAACCGCCCTTTTTAACCGAATCATTAAGCATAGCAAGACAAGCTGTTGTTCCATGAGCACCGCAGCGCTCCAAGCCCATCTCTTCCAGAATATTAGCTATACTGTCCCCTATGGCAGGGGTAGGAGCTAAGGATAAGTCAACAATCCCAAACGGTACTCCCAAACGCTTAGATACCATCTGACCTACCATCTCGCCCATACGGGTGATTTTAAAGGAAGTCTGCTTAATAACCTCCGCAATCTCTGAAATACTGTCATCAGGATGGTCATGCAGAACAGCCCGAACAACTCCCGGACCGCTGACCCCGACATTGATCACAACCTCCGGTTCACTGACCCCATGAAAAGCACCGGCCATAAAAGGATTATCCTCCGGAACATTGCAGAATACAACAAATTTAGCACAGCCTATGCCGTCAGCCTCACGAGTTAATTCCGCAGTATCCTTGACTGCCTGGCTTACCATCTTTACGGCATCCATATTGATCCCGCACTTGGTCGTACCTACATTAACCGAGGCACAGACCCGTTCTGTACTGGCTAACGCTTTAGGCAGAGACTTAATCAACCGAAGATCTCCTCTGGTAAAGCCCTTCTGCACTAAAGCTGAAAAGCCCCCTAAGAAATCAACCCCTACCTGTTTCGCTACTTTATCCAAAGTCTGGGCAATCGGTGTATAATCCTCTGCCTGCACACTGTCAGCTACTATCGAGATAGGCGTAACAGATATCCGCTTATTAACAATAGGCATCCCTATTTCCTTTTCAACCTGCTCAACAACCTCTTTAAGCCGGCTGGCATATTTTAATATTTTCCTTTCAATATTCTGACAAAGAACCTTCATATCAGGATTTGCACAATCACGCAGGCTGATTCCCATAGTTACTGTTCTGATATCCAAATTCTGCATCTGCACCATTTTTATCGTTTCCAGTATTTCATTCAGTTCTAAAACCATTTTTTCCCTTCCTCTCTAAATCCGATGCATATAGCGGAATACATTTTCGCTTTGCACAGTAATTGTCAAGCCAAGTACATCGCTCTGCTTTTCCATTTCAGCTTTAAACTGACCAAAATCCATTTTAGAGCGGTGAAGCTCCACAACCATAATCATAGCGAACAGCTCACCGACAATATTTTGGTTAATCTCAACGATATTGCCGTTATGTTCAGCCACAATTCCGCTTAAGGTAGCAATAATCCCAACTTTATCTTCTCCCAGCACACTTACTACTGCCCGACTTACCCCTTTAGAGGCAATCGGCTCCTTTAAACCCAACTGTAAATCTTCCCTGTTCAATTCACTCATGATTAATCCCCTTTCTCCAAATACGAAAAACCAAACCGAAAAAGGGTTTGGCTTCAAGTCATCATTGACATAAAGATATTTTGTTCAGTATATCATAAAGAAGAGAAAATGCCAAGTCTTAACCTAAATCCCCTAAAGCATACTGTACAATACTGAGAACAGCCACAGAAGCAGTTTCCGCCCTGAGAATCCTTTTTCCCAGAGTTACAACTTTGCCGCCTGCTTTTTTCACTGCCAGCATCTCTTCCCTGGTCATGCCGCCCTCCGGCCCCAATATACACAAAACCTTATGACAATTCAAATGCTCGTTCAATATAGCTTTAACACTCGTTTCCTGCTCCTCCTCCCAAGGAAAAAGGATCAGA
>JBJDXG010000263.1:0-2460 GCA_051866555.1 bacterium
ATCTGCGGGCATCGGCAAGCAGCGCACCAATTCCGCTTTTGACATGATGATTATGTCCGTGGGTCATAAAAAGCCTGACACCGCCGACTGGATAGCACAGAAGCTCTCTGGCGTTTATCGGACAACGATTTCGGTCACAGTTCCCCGGCACAATATGAAATTGAATATTATTGTAGTCCTCTTGCAGAGATTCCGCATCACCATAATAGTCCCCCAGATGAATCACAGCTTGAGGGCGAAATTTTTCGATATACCTTCTCATAAAACGCAGTGCGGCATGAGAATCTGAAAATACAAGTATGGTCATAGTTCACCATCCGTTCTAAAGGCGCATATAGTAATGGTAGCATCATTGTAACACAGTTTTTAAAAAAAAGCTATGCTCTGCTTGAAATATCAGCAGGTTTTATTGACAGGAGGCATTTTTATGCAGCAAAAACCCGATAAAGATACCATGCAGGAAGCACTGAAGCTTGCAAACAGTCCGGCAGGTCAAAAGCTTTTCGCTCTTTTAAAAAGCACCGGCGGCGATGCTGTGGACAAAGCAGGCAGGCAGGCGGCAGCAGGTGATTTCGATCAGGCAAAAGTCACCCTGTCACAGATTCTGCAATCTGAGGATGTGCAAAAATTGCTAAAGGAAATGGGGCAGAAAAATGGCTGATTTGGAGCAGCAGCTATCCGCTGTTATGAACAATCCTGAGATGATGGAGAAAATCATGGCGTTGGCACAAAGTATGCAAAACAGTCCACCCACGGACAAAAAGGCTCCTGAGAAGGAACCGTCCCAATCTTTTCCGGATATTGACCTGTCCATGATTCAAAAGCTGTCAGGCTTTGCCCAGAAAAGCGGAATTGATAATAATCAGAGAGCACTTTTGCAGGCGCTGCGTCCTTATCTGAGCGGAAACAGGATTTCCCGCCTGGAGCGAGCCATGCGAGCAGCCAAGATGGCCGGCTTTGCCACATCCCTATTAGGCAGGTGACACTATGTATAACCGATATATTCCCCGCCCGGACGGTTCTTATTCCTGCAGCCGTGTTCCGGAACCGAAGCGCAGCCGTCCCGAAACCAAGCCGCCTTCTCCACCGCCGAAAATCCAGCAGGAACCTCCCCAAAAAAGCCCGCCGATTGAAAGAAAACCGGCTAATAGACAGGAGCATAATTCTTCCGGCTTTCTGCGCCAGCTTTTCGGAAAAGATTTTGACACAGGCGATCTGCTGATTATTTTACTGCTGCTTTTAATGGCAGGTGACAGTGAAGAAGACCGCAGCAATGCGCTGCTGACCATCGCACTGTATTTCATGATGTAGGAAGTCCGCTGCAACGCAGCGGACT
Organism: bacterium; assembly: GCA_051866555.1. Lineage (GTDB taxonomy): Bacteria > Bacillota > JBJDXG01 > JBJDXG01 > JBJDXG01 > JBJDXG01. The sequence continues at coordinate 1,337 of JBJDXG010000263.1, forward strand.
TCTCAGAATATCAAAAATTATTTTAGGACAGAATAAAGTCCGCTGCATTGCAGCGGACTTTTCCATGTATATGAAGATTACTCAACAATTGCTTCTGCGCTCTTAATGGAGTTGTAGAAGTTTGCCATGGTTGCATTGATGTAAGGACCTACATAGATATATGCCAGACCAAATGTAATACAGCCCAACAGATGCCACCAGAAGAAAGAAAGCTGAAGAACAAAAATCTCGAACTTGTGGCCTTTGGTGATTTCCTTACTGACTCTCAGAGCCTCTCTTGCCGTCATTGTGGGATTCTCAGCCAGCACATAAGGAGCCATGGAATAAGCGAAGCTCTTGACAATGCCGGGGATTACAAACAGCATGGACCACAATGAGGTAAAGAAGCAAGTGAGGATGTTAAGCCACCAGCCCTTACCCAAAGCACCCATTCTGCAGAACATATCACCGATAGAGACCTTCTGCCCCTTTGTCATGTTCAGGTAAATTGCAATCAGGGAAAGTGTCAGACCGGGAATGATAATGCAGCCGATAATGGTGCCTGTGATCAATGCGGTAATCAGCGTAATAACAAGAAGCATGCCGATATTGCCCTTGATTTGCTCTTTTGCCGCCGCTTTTAACTCTGCGCGTCTCATAAATATACTCTCTCCTTTAAATTTAATTACAGGTTCCCCTGTTTAACCATAGTACCATAGAAAAATATTCCAGTCAAGGAAAAAAAGGCGTGCTGGCAGAAATACCAGCACTCTTTTTTCAGTATAGTGATTATTTTGCCACAAAACCAACCTTTTTGTAAACCTTTCGCAAGGTTTTCTCCGCCACATAGCTGGCCTTTTCCGCACCGCTGCGGTAGACAGATTCCAGATATGCCTTATCCTTAACGATACGGCTGGCTTCTTCCCGAATGGGACGGAGCGTTTCCACCACAGCCTCGCCCACCTTCGGCTTAAAGGCACCGTAGCCGAGACCGGCAAATTCTGCTTCGATCTGTTCAAAGGTTTTGCCGGTGCAGGCAGAATAAATGGTCATCAGGTTTGCCACACCGGGCTTATTCTCTTTGTCATAACGGACGCAGTTTTCCGTATCGGAATCGGTAATTGCCCGCTTGAACTGCTTCATGA
>JBJDXG010000264.1:0-2459 GCA_051866555.1 bacterium
TATATGCCAGTGCTATGATTACGGCTCCGACAGGGGATCCGGAGTATTTCTTCACCAGCTGTACACTTGACAGCTCTACTGCTAATAATGGAAGTTATCACAGCGATGTGCTGGAAAAACTGGCTAAGCAGATGAAGGGAACCGTTGGAGCTAAGGAACGTGGTGAAATTGCAGTTAAGATGCAGCAGACTATTCTTGATGATAATGCTTATGTTTTCTGTTCTCATCTGCGTATGAGCATGATTGCCAAATCAAATATTACCGGACTGGTGGCTCATCCTTGTGACTACTATGAACTTACAGCAGATTTAAAGGTTAATTAATGACAGATAAATCTTGACTGAAGGGAGAAAGAAAATGGAAACCTTGTTAAGCTTTAATTCTGTGGATATTTGTTTTGACGATAAATCTGTGGTGCATAACGTTAGTTTTTCCCTTCAGCCGGGAGAAATATTGGGGATTGTTGGTGAATCGGGCAGCGGGAAGAGTACGATAATCAAAGCAGCGATGGGGCTTTTGGGCGGAAATGGCAGAGTAAGCCGAGGAGAAATTTTATTTAAGGGTAATAATATAACTGATTTGCCCGAGTCTGGTATGCGCCAAATAAGAGGGGCTCAGATGGGAATGATATTTCAGGATTCGGCAGCTTCATTGTGCCCTATCAGAACGGTAGGCAGTCAGATTTATGAATGTTTGATAGCTCATGAAAAAATCTCCAGGCAGGAGGCTAAAGAGAGAGCCCTGGATTTATTTCACAAGCTGGGATTTAAAGAAGGCGAAAGAGTTTGGTCAAGCTATCCGTTTGAATTGTCAGGAGGAATGAATCAGCGGGTAGGGATTGTTATAGCTATGCTGATGAATCCTTCTGTATTGCTGGCTGATGAACCTACCAGTGCGCTTGATGTATTCGTGCAGAAACAGGTTGTGCTTGAGATGCTGGGCTTAAGGGATCTATTCGGTACAGCGATTATTCTGGTTACTCATGATATTGGAGTTATTTCTGCTATGGCTGATAATATACTTGTTCTGCAAAATGGCAATATCATGGAATACGGTGTGGCTTCAGATGTGCTTAACTCACCTGAGAATGATTATACGAAAATGCTGCTTTCAGCAGTACCTAAGCTTCGGAGGAACTAAATGGAACCATTATTAGAAGTAAAAGAAATATATAAAACCTTTTTACGGAATGGCAAGGATAAGTTTACTGCGATTGATGGAGTTAGCTTTAAGCTGTATCCCGGTGAGATATTGGGAATCGTTGGGGAATCGGGCTCCGGCAAAAGCACTGTAGCTAAGGCAATTGCCAGATTGATTGATATCGACAGCGGTTCTATTCAGATTGAGGGAGAGGATATCACACAATTGAAGAATAAAGAACTGCATTCAGTTTATCGTAAGCTGCAAATGGTATTCCAGTCACCGGTTGGTTCTTTTGATCCGCGCCGTACACTTGGCAGTGGAATTACTGAGAGCTTGATCAATAATGGGGTTTCAAACCGTGAGGCCTTGGAAAAAGCTCAAAAACTGCTTGTTCAATGCGGACTGCCTGCTGAATTCATTAAGCGATATCCTCACGAAGTCAGCGGAGGACAGTGTCAGCGTGCAGCTATAGCTCGGGCGCTCGCTATCGAGCCTAAGATTTTGATTTGCGATGAAGCAACAAGTGGCTTGGATGCGACAGTGCAGAAGCAGGTTATTGAACTGCTTGATTCGTTACAGAAAAACAGTAATATGTCTTACATTTTTATCTGTCATAATCTGGCCTTAGTACAGCAGTTTTGTCATCGAGTTCTGGTTATGAATGAAGGCAAAATTGTTGAAGAAGGAATACCGGATGATGTAATTATGAATCCTCAGTCTGATTATACCAAAAAGCTGGTTGATGCTGTTTTATAAGGTTAAAATCATAAAAATAACCCGATTTTTAATTGGGTTGTTAAAATAGGCAGTTCTAACAAGAGGGAGGCTGTGACTTGTTTTGGTCACAGCCTCCTTTTTTCACTCAGAAATCATGCTTGATTTAGTCTTTATTGCCTTTATTTTTTGTCTATGCAGCGTTTTAAAGGGCGTTTTTATAGCGTTTATCAGTAAATTGTGGTAAAATTGAATAGAGCTTTGGGACTGGTACTCTCAAAGCTCTAAAATTGAATAAGGAGGTGAATTACATGCGGCTAGAATTTGTTATCATTCTTAACATCAACATTTCTAGCGAGCTACTTATTATGCTATACATATTAATAAGTCAGCTCTGCAAGTAAAACTCCTATTCTTTCCGAAAGCTCCTGAGCCAACAGGGGCTTTTGGTGTTTACCTAAAATATGACCGGATTTTCAGTGACTTAGGTTTTCACTTATTCTAATTATACTATATATTTATATGCAAGTAAATATAAATTTATTCAGCCGGGTCTTTGACAGTTGAATAGATAAAAAAGTCATCGCAGGCCGCATAAAGCC
>JBJDXG010000265.1:0-2451 GCA_051866555.1 bacterium
TGTGTTTTGGAAACTGATTTGGGAACTGTAGATGCCAGAATTGAAACTCAGATTGAGCAGATTGAAGAGCAGCTGGTGAAGCTGGCAGGGGCTAATAAGGAAGTAAAAGCATAATGGATTTACAAAAATATTTTAATTGTTTGATGAGTCTTGATCCTATTCGCCTAAACGGCAGAGTTACTCAGGTCATAGGCTTAATAATTGAAGCTCAGGGACCGGCGGTTAATTTAGGGGAGCTGTGTTATATTTTCTCAAAAGAGGAAAGTCTTACTTTGCAGGCTGAGGTAGTTGGTTTTAAGGAAGACAGAATCTTATTGATGCCTTTGGGGGAAATCAAGGGAATTGGTCCTGGCTGTGAAGTCGTAGCCAGCGGCAGGTCCTTGAGTGTGAAGGTTGGGAATAATCTTTTAGGCAAGGTTTTAGATGCGTTGGGCAATCCTCTTGACGGCAGTCCCTTGGATTTTTTAGGCAAGGATTATCCGGTCAATAATGTTCCCCCTAATCCCTTAACTCGTGAAAGGATTCATGAACCGCTTGAGGTAGGGGTGAGGGCAATTGATGGAATTTTGACCTGCGGCAAGGGACAGCGGGTTGGTATTATGGCAGGAAGCGGGGTAGGCAAAAGTACCTTATTGGGTATGATTGCCCGCAATACTAAAGCTGATATCAACGTGATCGCTTTAATTGGTGAAAGAGGGCGTGAAGTAAGGGATTTTATTGAAAGAGATTTAGGAGAGGAAGGCTTAAAGCGTTCGGTAGTAATCGTGGCCACCTCCGACCAGCCGGCTCTATTACGGGTAAAAGGTGCTTTAGTAGCTACAGCAGTAGCCGAGTATTTTCGTGATTTAGGTAAGAATGTACTTTTGATGATGGATTCAGTTACCCGTTTTGCTATGGCGCAAAGAGAGATAGGGCTTGCTGTAGGGGAACCGCCGACTACCAGAGGCTATACTCCTTCGGTGTTTGCTATTTTGCCAAAGCTTTTGGAGCGCTCAGGAACTTCCGATTTGGGCAGCATTACAGCCTTATATACGGTTCTGGTTGAAGGTGATGATATGACTGAGCCGGTAACCGATGCAGTAAGAGGTATATTGGATGGTCATATAATTTTATCACGTCAGTTGGCCAGTCAAAATCATTATCCGGCCATTGATATATTAGGCAGTGTCAGCCGGGTAATGACGGAAATCGTTTCACCGGAGCACAGAAAAGCAGCCAGTGCTTTACGCAATGTGCTGGCCAGTTATCGTGAAGCTGAAGATTTAATCAATATTGGAGCTTATGAGCCTTGCAGCAATCCTAAAATTGATTATGCTATCAGCAAAATAGCTGATGTGAATGACTTTCTGATGCAGGATGTTTACGAAAAGGTAGATTATGACCAGACGGTGAAAAAATTATTAAGTCTCTTATCTTAGAGGTGATATAATTTGGCTAAGTTTAATTTTGAGCTGGAAAATGTTTTAAAGGTAAAAAAAATCAGAGAAAATCAAGCTAAAGCCTGTTTACTTAATTTACAGAAGCATTATCAGGAAGAAGAAAATGTTCTGAAAAAGATGGAGGAAGATTATCTTTATTATCAAAAGGATTTAAGTGAAAAAAAACAAACGGCCTGCGATTTGGCAGAATTAAAGCTGTATGCTGATTATTTTCAAAGAGCGCTTTTGAATATTGCTCAGCAGAAGGATGTTTTGTCTGAGCTGGAACAGAAGGTAAGCCGGCAACGGGATGAATTAGTCACTAAGGTAAAGGAAAGAAAAATTATTGAAAATCTGAAGGAAAAGAAATATCTTCAGTTTAAAAAAGAATTACTGCATAAGGAACAGAACTTTTTGGATGAAATAGCAACTAATAAATATGCTCGGCCTAGCGAGTACTAGGAGGATAGGAATGAATATAGAATCAATTCAATCACGAATTTATGAAATTGAAGCCAGGTTTCAGACTATTTCAGCAGTTAACTTTACAGGGATAGGTAAAGCAGATAATAATAGCATTTCAACTGTGAATTCAAGAGAAAGTTCAAAGGTGAAAAATGATAACAATATAACTGCTGAACAGTTAACGGAAAATGATTTTAGTCAGCTGTTTATGCAGTATGCTGAAGAGTATGATCTTGATCCTGACCTGGTAAAAGCGGTGGCTAAGGCTGAATCAGGCTTTAATGCCAAGGCTGTTTCCCTGGCGGGAGCTAAGGGAATAATGCAGCTGATGCCTGCGACAGCTAAGGAGCTTGGAGTAAGGAATATATTAGATCCGGCAGAGAATATTGCCGGAGGAACTAAGTATTTAAAAAGGATGCTGGAGCGTTACAACGGAGATGTTAAATTAGCTTTAGCAGCTTATAATGCCGGCTCCGGCAATGTTGATAAATTTGGCGGTATTCCTCCTTTTGCTGAAACTAAAAATTATGTCAATAAAGTACAAAAATATTATCAGCAGATAAAACAA
>JBJDXG010000266.1:0-2446 GCA_051866555.1 bacterium
TTTATCATATATTATGCAAAAAACCGCTAGTCGGTACTAGCGGTTTAAAATATTTCCTGCATTAATTCTTTTAAATTTTCCAGACTTAATAAGGAATAATTATCTTCTTCATTCTTCTTAGGATAAACCGGAAAAACCTTTTCCTCATCACCTAAAAACCAGATTCCCTTTTTCAGCAATTCATTATCAATGTTTTTGTTAGTAATAAGCTCAATCTTGCCATAAATCCCTACCCAGGCCATCCCTGCCGGCAAGAACTTTATAAAGGTATCCCCCTTACGCAAGGTCACTTCCTGAGCCCTTTTAATAAAAGCTCCGCCTATTCTTTTAGGTGAGATAGTAAAATCATAAACTTCAACCACAAAATTTTTTACTTCCTCAGCTTCCCAAATAACGCCTTCCGGCACAGCCTGCTTTAAAATATCCCAGACCTGATTGCACACCAATGGATAATATTGTTCAACCAAACTCTTATAATCATTCATCTCTCTCATATGATGTACTTACAGCCAAATACATCACTTCCTCCTCTTTTTTTATTTATAATAAAATTATTACTGTCTCAAACATTATAACCTAAATACTTAGTTCCATTCCAGTAGCTAAATAAAAAATCTTATCCGGCATATCCTGTTTCAACTCCACAAAAGACTTTTCTCCTGTGCAGTGACAGGTATAATAACAAGTTGGTGTTTCTTTTATGTAAGAAGCAATCCCTTTTATCACTTTTGGATCTTCATTTTTGCTGTATAAATGAAAACCGCCTACAGCCACATCCGGGAAACAGCCCTTTTGGCTGATAAAATGCTCCATGATATTCACGACTCCGCGATGAGCACAGCCATAAATCAAAAACAGCTGATTATCCTGACGGATAATCAGGTTCTGCTCATGAGAAAAATCATCTGCCTGCAGACCCTGAGATGTTGACTTAAACAGCTCATTGTTGCCTAAGGGCATAAATTTCTCCCCTGAAACTGCTGAAAATAATTCCAGTTCATCATCAATGACCAGATTATCTCCGGCAAAAACAAAACGAGCATTCGGCAGTAAATTTTTATTTAAACCAATATATTCTTTATTATTTTCAGCATCAATAGAATAATAATCACCAAAAGCATTTTCTTTTAAGTAAATTTTCGCATGAGAGTTTAAGCTGAGAAACCATTCCAAGCCTCCGCCATGGTCGTAATGACCATGCGATAAAATCAGAATATCAATATCCTTCAGATTTACATTCATTTTTCTGGCATTACGCATAAAAATACTGCTGGCCCCAGTATCAAACAAAATTTTATGCTTTTGCGTTTCCAGATATAAACTAAGGCCATGCTCACATTCCAGCTGGTCTGAAATTAAAGTATTTTCCGCCAAAACCTTTACTATCATTCGCTTTGCCCTTTCATCTTCTAATTTCTTCTTTTATTTTCTATATTGCCAGTACTTATTAATATATTGTAATATTTTTAAGAAATCTGTCTTTTCTTTATTTTCCGTATTTCCCATTCATGTTCATCAATTCGCTCTTGCATAACAGCAACAACTTCAAGTTTTTCATTAACAGCAGCAAAGTTTTTCATAGTTTCCTCTTTAAACGCTCTTGCCTCTGCCTTAATTTCTCCTAATTCTTTAAACATTTCCATTTTGAAGCCCTGCAATTCTGCACTAGTCACTTCTCCTCTATGTTCAACAGCTTTTAAAATGCTTGTATTCTCTGCTACCTGTCCTTTTAAATTGGATAGTTCTTCTTTCATAGACTTTTGCTCTGCCTTCATGGCCCTTTGCTCTTCCTTCATAGCCCTTTGCTCTTCTTTCATAGCTCTTTGCTCTTCCTTCATAGCCTTTTGCTCTGCTTTTATTTCCTTTAACTCTGTCTGCATTTCCATCAGCAAGGCCAGTATTTTCTCTTCGTTGTTCATTATGCTAATCACTCCTTTTCTAATTTTACTTTATTTTCTGTATTCAGCAAATTCTTATTAATATATTTACCCAATCAATTCTGCACACATAAACCAAAAACCTGCTTCAAATCTTAGGTACATCAATTTTAGACATAATAAAACCTCCTGTAAGGCAGTATGCAAATTACTTACAGAAGGCTTTAAAATCAATGGTTTGGCGGGAGTGCGTAGGAATCGAACCTACCTAAGACAAGGACCTTGCCTCACAAGCGGATTTGAAGTCCGTGCTGTTCACCAGAACAGACTCACCCCCATCGCCTGAATTTAATTATACTAAACTAACTAAGCTTAGTCAAATTTCCGTTCCCAATCCAGCTTTAATCCTGACAAAGCTCACATGCCATAGCTTCAAGCTGCTCTATATTTTCAGGCTTAACACCTGATCTGATACTTACATTATTATTCAGCCAGGTAATATTCTTACTGCCGGAAACCCGTCTTTATGATTTAGCACCACAATTATTTGAGAGCTTTATATTTTCATA
>JBJDXG010000267.1:0-2434 GCA_051866555.1 bacterium
CAGCCTGACAGGGTATTTAATGTCGGAGCCATGTTTCTGGACAATCTGTACCGCAGAACGCTTTTAGAAAAGGCAGAATTGGAAAAGCAGCTGGGTATATCTTTGCAGAAGGATGTTTTTTTGCTTACCTATCATCCGGAAACTCTGACCAGGCTGAGTATAGAGGAACAGCTGCAGCCGCTTTTGGCTGCTTTGGATAAATTTCCTGAATATCAGCTTATATTTACTAAAGCTAATGCTGATGCGGGGGGCAGAAGGGTCAATCAGCTGCTGGAAGAGTATTGTGCTAAAAGGAAGAACAGCAGTCTTTTCGTTTCTTTGGGAAGCTTGCGGTATTTAAGCCTGCTTAAATATGTAACGGCTGTTATCGGCAATTCCTCAAGCGGAATTTTAGAAGTGCCGTATTTTTATAAGCCGACTGTTAATATAGGTGACAGACAGAGTGGACGGCTGCGTCCTGCTTCGGTTATTGACTGCGGCTTTTCTGATATTGCCGGGGCAATACAGCTTGCTCTTTCTTCCAGCTTTAAAAGTAAGGTGCAGGCTATGCGCTTTCCCTATGGTGAGGGAAGACCGGGGGAAAAGATAAAAAATATTTTAAAAGCTTATTTGCTGCAAAATGACAAGAGGAGAGCGTTAAAAAAAGTCTTTTATGATATAAAGGGAGATTTTTGATGAGAAGGGTATATGTTATAGCAGAGGCCGGGGTAAACCATAATGGTTCAATAGATTTAGCACGACAGATGATCAAGGAGGCTAAAGCAGCCGGAGCAGATGCAGTTAAGTTTCAGACCTTTAAAGCTGATAATCTGGTAATGCGTTTAGCTGAAATGGCGGAATATCAGAAAAAAAATTCTGCTGCTGTGAAATCGCAATATGATATGCTGAAAGGTTTAGAGCTTTCCTTTGCTGATTTTAAAGAGCTGAAAGGCTATGCGGATGAGATAGGAATTGATTTTCTTTCTACGCCTTTTGATACAGAAAGTCTGTTTTTTCTTGCTCATGAATTGCAGATGCCGATAATAAAGCTGTCTTCTGGTGAAATTACTAATGCTAAGCTGCTGTTTTATGCCGGTCAGACCGGAAAGAAAATTTTTTTATCTACCGGAATCAGCAATTTGGGGGAAATAGAGGCGGCGCTGGCTGTTTTGGCTTATGGCATGTCAGGAAGAAAGGAGAAGCCGTGCCTAGCTAATTCCTATGCTTATTATGCTTTGCCGGAGGCTCAGGAATTACTGCAAAAAAATGTAGTGCTTCTGCATTGTACGACTGAATATCCTGCGCCTTTAAGTGAGGTTAATCTGGCTTCTATACAGGTCATGCAGAAGGCTTTTAATCTGCCGATTGGTTTTTCTGACCATACTGTGGGAGATACAGCGGCAGCAGCAGCAACAGCTTTGGGGGCGGTTGTAATCGAAAAGCATTTTACCCTGGATAAAAATATGCCCGGACCTGACCATAAGGCTTCTTTAAACAGTGATGAGTTAAAAGCCATGATTGAAAGGATCAGACAAACTGAGTGTATTTTAGGTGATGGCAGAAAGGTTCCCAGCTTTTCCGAATTAAAAAATAAAGCTGTAATCAGAAAAAGCCTGGTAACAAGTAAGCCAATTGCCTGCGGACAGCTTTTTACTGCTGATAATCTTGCGGTCAAAAGACCGGGAAATGGAGTTTCTGCTTTATATTATTGGGATTACTTAGGTAAAAAGGCTGATAAGGATTATAAATGTGAAGAGCAGGTGAGATAGATGAAGCCGGTAGTTTTGCTGGGAGCAGGCGGTCATGCCAGAGTGTTGTTGGATATCCTGAAATTACAGAAAAGATTGGTGGCAAGCATTGTTGATCCTGCTTTATCTATGTCCGTTTTTCGGGGAATACCCGTTTTACAGCAGGATGAAGATGTTTTGCGTTGCTTTAGACCGGAAGAGGTAGAGCTGGTTAATGGCATTGGCAGTACGGGAGATAATTGTCTCCGCAGAAAGCTTTATTATGATTTTAAAAAGCAGGGATATAATTTTGCTGTTTTACTGCATCCCAGGGCAATTGTAGCGGAAAATGTTATTTTAGGAAGCGGTACACAGGTTATGGCAGGTTCAGTTATCCAAACTGATTGTGTGATTGGGGAAAATACTATCATAAATACAGGGACGATTCTTGATCATGATTGCAGGATAGGCAGCAATGTTCATCTTGCGCCCGGCTGTATTTTATCCGGAGGAGTAAAAATATCGGATGATGTACACTTGGGCACAGGAACAACTGTTATTCAAAATATTGCTATTGGCAGACAGTGTCTTATTGGTGCGGGGTCGGTAGTGATCAGTGATATCCAAGAAAAAAATAAAGCCTGGGGAGTACCGGCTAAAGAGGTGAAATAAGATGAAGGATTGGAAACAATGTGTAGTTAAGGGTGACTGCACTATTTACCAGGCAT
>JBJDXG010000268.1:0-2431 GCA_051866555.1 bacterium
CTATGGTTATCGCACTGTAACAACCGGCAGTACCGCCACCAATTATCAGCACATCGGTCTCCAGTCTCTTTACCTCAAGCATATCCTCACCAACCTTAAAATAGTGGTTATCCCTATGTATATGTTTATATAACATAAAAAAATAACGCCAGCCAATATATCTCTAGTCAAAATAAAAAAAGACAGCTTATTTATAAGCCGTCCTCCGTTGTTTTATATTTTCTGCCTAATAAGTTTATATCAGAGAAACAATTAAGCCATTATTCGACAGTTTTTTGAAATACTGCTGATATAATCATCAATATCCTGCACAATGCAATGGTCTCCCATCGTATGCAAAGTTTCAAAATACTTCGTGATATATCTATAAATTCTATACTCGTCAAAAATCTTAGCAACATCTGCGCCCGAAATACCCTTGAAATAGCGATATCGCTCCATGCAATAGATCAGGAATTTTGATTCTTTACTCATCACTCACGCCTCCTCCGGATAATCATATGAGCCTGTTAAAAGTTCATCCTGATACATGGTATACAAAGTCATATGACTGTAGTGCCATAGTTTTGACTTCTCATCCGAAAGCTCCTGATAGAGCTTGGACTTATAAAAGCGGGAAATTGCCTTATCATCGTCTATATTGCTATTTTGGATAATCTGCTCAATGATAGGCGGCACAATTACAGCCAGCATCGCGCTGAACTGATCTTCGTTCATACAAGCTCCCTCCCTTTAAAATGCAGGTATTGCATGGATTTCTCCGTAGCAAAGACCAATTAGTAGTGGTATAGAACCCGAAACCAAAATCCAGATAACGATTTTGTCTAATAAGCTTCGGATAATCTACAGTAACATTGCTTCCGTGGTATAAAATCATTTCAAATGCCTCCTGTTGCGATTGTTTTGTTGAGGCTAATTCTATTATATCCAAATTTAAGGAGCAAAGTAAACGAAATTAAAAAACCATAATTTTTAATTAGCCATGGCAAAAATAGCTTGAATATGAAGCTTCGTAGTATCTATAAGGGGAACACTCACATCACCGTCTTTTATCATTAACGGAATTTCCGTACATCCAAGCAGAAGTGCCTCAGCCTCATTTTCCTGAATATATTTTTCGGCTAAAGCAATCATCTTTTCTTTATCCTCCGGTATTACAATGCCATTTTCCAAATTCGGATAAATTAGCTTGCCAAGGATAATCTGGTCTTCCTTACTGGGAACAACAGGGCTAAGACCGGCCTCTAAAATTGCTTTTTCATATAATCCGCTCTGCAATGTCCACACGGTTGCAAATACCAGCACCTTTTTATAGCCTTTTCTTTTTATCTCAGCTATGGCTGTATCCACAATACTGATTGTCGGGAGCGGCAGCCTGTCCTTGACATAATCCCAGGCTATATGCTCTGTATTGGCTGTAATCGCAGCCAGCTCAGCACCTGCATTTTTCAGAGAAACAAGACTTTCATAGATAAAATCGCCTATTGTTTGATAATCCTGCCGGTTAAAATATTCTGTATGTAGCCCCATATCAACACTGTCGATTACTATTCGGGGATATACATCTTCTCCCAGATTTTTTTGACACAGCCTAACCAGATTTAAATAATATTCTACTGTTGAAGCCGGGCCTAAGCCGCCCATCAAGCCAATTTTTTTCATTCTGCTTCACCTCTTTAAAAATTTTAAGAGAAAAAACGAAGCTGCCGCTCCACGAATTTTCATTCATTAAAGCAGCAGCTCCATATTCCTAAAGACCGATTTTATTCAGCCAATTTTTTATATTCTGCCAGTCTGCACTTAGCATCCTTTTCTGCCTGGTCAAATAAACCATCAGCAGTTTCAGGGAATTGTCTCTTCAAAGCTGTATAACGAATTTCACCCATCAGGAATTCTTTAAAGTCACCGGTTGGATCCTTAGAATCCAAGCTGAATGGATTTTTACCTTCAGCAGCTAATTCAGGATTGAAGCGATACAACGGCCAGTAACCAGCTAAAACAGCCTTTTTAGCTTCCTGCTGACTGCGTCCCATATTGATACCATGATTAATACATGGAGCATAAGCAATAATCAGGGATGGTCCTGGATAAGCTTCCGCTTCCTGCATAGCCTTCAGCAATTGACTGTAATTTGCTCCCATAGCTACAGAAGCAACATAAACATAGCCATAGCTCATAGCCATTCTGCCCAGATCTTTTTTCCGTGTTTTCTTACCGGAAGCAGCAAACTTGGCTACCGCAGCTGTCGGAGTAGCTTTAGAAGCCTGACCTCCTGTATTAGAATATACTTCAGTATCAACAACCAGCACATTAACATCAGCTCCGCTGGCCAAAACATGGTCAAGTCCGCCGTAACCGATATCGTAAGCCCAGCCGTCACCACCGAAGATCCAAACGGATTTATCTAATAGATCATTTTCATAATCTAATA
>JBJDXG010000269.1:0-2420 GCA_051866555.1 bacterium
GTCCCATGCTACATTATCACCACCTCCGAATTGTTTGTTTCGTAAAAAAAGAGCCGTATAAATCACTGCTCTTTTTCATTTAATATTCTCTTTGAGTCATAAAATCTTCTTCAGCTACTTCTTTATATATTTTAAAAGTAATGCTTTTATTATCTATGCAATCTTCTATAAAAATATTTTTGTTTTTAACAATAATAAAAACTACATTGAAAGAATAATAGTTTGGAAAATTATTTATTTCTGCTTTTATTTCTTTATAGAATTCTCTTTCATTAGTATTATTAATATTTCCCGTCTTAGTTTCATTTTTTACCCTTTCCCATTCCTGCTTTAAATATACTCGACTAAGTAAAACTAAAAAGTCAAGATAAGATTCTAGGTATTTTCTTTTATCTTTTTTATTTTCATCGAATAATATATTTTCTATTTTATTTAGCAAAAATATGATAACTTTATCAGATTCATTTTTATAATTCATATGCAACTTAATTTTAGAAATATTATTCAACAATCTATTCTTCACTGACTGATTAATAACACCATCTGCTATAAAACTTTCATTTCTCACTATAGAAATATATTCATTAAGATACTTACGAAGCTCTTGCATCCATTTTATTCGTGATTTAGTTGTAACATTTGTTATTTGTGCTTTCTTCTGGATATACAATGCGATAAAATATGTAATAAGTAAACAACCTATTCCTGAGCCTATACCCAAAATAAAATCTGCTAAAGAATTAATTATTGCTTCTTTCAAAATAATTATACCTCCTCTTTTTTCTTACATAATTCCCCACAAAAAGAGGAAATTCCTGCAATTAAAAAAACCGCCTGTCCTACCCCAAAACAAGCGGTTTAAGTGAAAGGAGGTTCCTGAGTTGGTATCCCACAATATGATTTTATCACCTTTTTTCCAAAAATGTGTGTACTAAATTCATCAAATAGCATTTAGGGCTTTGAGACCAAACATTTTAACTGCAAAATTTTTAAGAGCCCTATTTTTAAGATTATACACAGATCGCCGTTCCGTATAATTTAGCTCCCTGGCTATATCAACAACATGAACGTTTTGAATATACCACAAGCGCAGAACCATACATTCTCTGTCATCCAGACTAAGAAGCATTTCATCTATATGCTCTATCGCGCTCATATTATCCTCATACACCCCATGCCATATTTGCAGCTCATATAAATCGTTTAGCGTATTAGCAACCGACCCAGCATGAATCCCGGTTATTTCATAATCAGCATTAACTTTTGACGAAGGCGCTGCTCTGTTTTTTATCTGGTTTATCATATATAAAGCGTGCTTTGTTGATTCTTTGAGACTATTATAATGCCTTAAATAATTTTCCGCTTCTTTGATATAGTTCATTTGCCTACCCCTCTCTTATCTCACGGGCCTCATTCTCAATAAATTCAGCCATAGCCTTAACACCTTGGTTATAAATAATAACCAGAAAATTATCCATTTCGTTGATATTAAAACTTTTTATCTTCTGATAAAGTTCCTCATCCATCATTTCGGTCTCCTCCTTTCAAAGCTTTTACTCTGGCCTTAACTGCTTCTATCATCCGGTCCTGACCGGTTTTTTTATCTTCCAAAGCTTTCATCACCCTTTCATCTATCGTTCCTTCAGCCACAAGATGGTGGATAATCACACTTTCCTGCTGCCCCTGCCTGTATAGTCTGGCGTTGGCCTGCTGGTACAATTCCAGCGACCAGGTTAAAGAAAACCAAATTATTATATGGCCGCCAAACTGCAAATTAAGTCCGTGGCCGGAGGAAGCCGGATGCGCAAACATCAAGTCTATCTTCCCCTCATTCCAGTCTTTAATTTCCCGGCTGGATTTTAATTCAATTCCTGAAGGGAACCTCTCTTTCAGCCTTTTTAAATCATGCTTAAACCAATAAAATATTAACAAGGGATTTCCGCAGCTGGTCTCAATAATCTCCTGAATTTTATCCAGCTTTGCATCATGGATGATTACCGACTGCTTGTCTTCGTCATAAACACAGCCGTTGGCCATCTGCAGAAGCTTGTTAGATAAGGCAGCCGCATTATTAGCAACTATATCCGATTCCTGCAAAGGCAAAAGCATATCTTTTTCCATGCGACTGTATTTAGCTTTTGCCTCGGGGAGAAGCTTAACATTAATTATATTGTCCAGCCTGTCGGGATAATCGGATGCCCGTACAGATAAGCTTATATCTGCTATCCTGCGGTAAATCTCATCTTCAGCTCCTTTTTTGGGCCGCCATTCATAAACGATGTGTCCGCTGCTGGCTCCGGGAAGAAAATATTTTCTCCGATATTCACCGATGGTCCGGCCAAGTCTCTCCCCTTTATCAATTAGATAGACCTGGCTCCACAGGTCCATCACCGTATTAGGCCTCGGCGTACCGGTCAGCA